>NZ_JAUBRH010000018.1:0-21328 GCF_036701775.1 Microcoleus sp. N9_A2
TGGTTATTAAATGGGATCGAAAAATCAAAAATAAAGGCAATGCTATTTTATCCGGTTTAGCTGCGTAGCAGCTTATCTATGTGGGTCTGGGGTTTCACCCTCGCAATTTACAGTCTTTTTGATCAATTTCATATCTGAGAATAAGTAGATGGGCATCAATAAACGCAACTTATTTTTTTGCCGGCGGGTACGATAAAAGTTTAGTTTCACCCATCTACTTAGTGTTTGCCTATTTGTCGAAATTGGGGGAATTATCCGGTTGGTCTTCCGGGTATTCTACAGGTCGATACTCCACGTAATCTGATGGCGGTGCTTCTACGTCGCGGTTGCTGGGGCGAGACCTCGATGATTCCGTAGGACGGGGTTTTTTGGTTCTCGGCGGCGCGTCAGAACTGCGGTTTTCCGAAGCTGGGGGGCGGCTGTTGCGGCTGCGAGTCGGTCTTTCTTCGGGGTTGTCTGAAACGTCCCAGTTGTCAGACTCTTGGGTTGGCGGGGCTTCTGGGCGAGAGGGACGTTTGCGCGAGGACGATCGATCGGGCGAGTCGGGCCTGGAGGTGTTAACACTGCCGTTGCGATTCGAGGGACGGCGGCGGGGTTCGTCGTCGTAGGCTTCCCGAGAGGAACGGTAGTCTTGGCTGCCTCTGATCCGGGGACGCTGCGGATAGTCTTCCTCTGGTTCTAGCTGTTCGATTTCGGCATCGTAGCCGTCGTAACCGTAAGCGTTGCTGACCGGTCGCTCTTCATCTACGTATTGGGCGCGAGTTTTGGCTTGGGCTGTGGTCGCTCCTCGCAGCTTGATGCTTTCTGCTGCAAAAAATATGGCGGTACCGCTGAGCAGAAATTGACCGAATGCCAGAATTGGGTCAAGCCGCCATCCTTGAAATAACAGAATACCGCCACACAGCAGACCGACTGCTGCAAAAAAAATATCGTGGTCTCGGGCTAGTTTGGGACGCCACGATCGCAGAAAATACAGTCCTGCCCCTGCAACTGCTAGGATGATCCCTAGCAGGCTGCTCCAGTTCAATCCTAAATTGACCATTAGCCTATCTCCTATGTCTTTCCTATGTTAGCGAGTTAGATTTTACATCTATCATTAAGTCTGTCAGCCCGACTGTGCTTTCTGGGGCAGCGTCCGGTCAGGGTTTCAGCTTGGGAAGTGAACCATATAATAATGAGTTTAACGGGAAAAAACCTCAGCTTGGCAGTCAACCGAAGGTTTTGCCTTGACAGTTGCTGGCAGCCGAGGTTTCTCGGATCGGGGAAATGCCCGACTTGTAGCCCACAATTGACTTGCAGCGCCGGACTTAGAAACCCGCTGACTTTTTAGGTGCGCTTGATTTTGTCTTTTTGGCTGATGAAGATCAGGCCGATGGTTGCTGGAATCACTACCACCGCCACGCCCACCAGCAGGCTGTACAAAAAGTTCGCGAGAGAAGGAGTCATAGATTCAAAGCCTTTGTTACAACAATTTGATTTTTCTTAATTTTATACTTTCGATCGCACCTACGAAACGGTTAAAATTATGAATAGCAGACTTAACAAAACTTAAAATTTCGAGATAAGACCCATGACTGGTATTACCGTTGCAAGTTGGATTCTGGGCTCTGTCCTAGTCGTGATGACCTTGCTGTTTATTTTTCGGATCGTCCTGACTTGGTATCCCGAGGTGAACCTGAGCAAGTTGCCGTTGAGTCTGATTGCTTGGCCGACGGAACCTTTTTTAGCCGTAACTAGAAAGATTGTACCGCCGATCGGCGGGGTGGACATTACGCCGATTATTTGGGTGGGTATCTGTAGCTTGCTGCGAGAAATGATTCTCGGTCAGCAAGGGCTGCTGACGATGATGATGTAAGAGTCAGCGGGCATGGGGCATGGGGCATGGGGCATGGGTTAGTTGCCAACTGCCAACTGACAACTGCCCCCTGACTGACAACTGCCAACTGACTAATGACTGTTTTGGTTCAAGAACTGTTCGACGAAATTCGTGTAAACTTCGCCGCTGAGAAACTCGGGGGAATCGAGGATTTTTTGGTGGAAGCCCAGGGTGGTGGGGACGCCGGTGATGGCGCATTCTCGCAATGCCCGTTTCATCCTGCGGATGGCTGTCGGTCGATCGCGCCCCCATACAATTACTTTACCGATTAAAGAATCGTAGTAAGCGGGTATTTCGTAATCGGTGTAGACGTGAGAGTCCATCCGCACGCCGGGGCCACCGGGAGGCAAATAACCGCTGATTATGCCGGGGTGGGGGCGGAAGTTGCGATCGGGATCTTCGGCGTTGATGCGGCACTCGATGGCGTGGCCGTTGAGAATTACTTGGTTTTGCTTGATTTGCAGTTTTTCTCCTTGGGCGATGCGGATTTGTTCGGCGATCAAGTCGAGGCCTGTAATCATCTCGGTGACGGGATGTTCTACTTGGATGCGGGTGTTCATTTCCATGAAGTAGAATTTGCCCGATTTGTCAAGCAGAAATTCGACAGTGCCCGCACCTGTGTAGTTGATGGATTTGGCTGCGGCAATGGCGGCGTGACCCATTTGATCTCGCAGTTTCTGGCTGAGGGCTGGGCTGGGGGCTTCTTCGAGGAGTTTTTGGTGTCGGCGCTGAATCGAACAATCTCTCTCGCCGAGGTGGATGACGTTACCGTAGTTGTCGGCGAGGATTTGGATTTCGATGTGGCGCGGTCTTTCGATGAATTTTTCGAGGTAAAGTCCGGGGTTGCCGAAGGCTGCGTCGGCTTCGCCTTGGGCTGCTGAGAATAGTTTGGGGAGTTCCGAGGGTTCTCTAACTAGCCTCATCCCGCGGCCTCCACCGCCGGCTGTGGCTTTGATCATCACAGGATAGCCGATGTCGCGGGCGATCGCCAAAGCTTCGCGATCGTCCGCCAGCAATCCCTCGCTACCGGGTACTGTGGGGACTTTCACCCGCTGCATGGTTTCTTTGGCGGTGGATTTGTCGCCCATCGCCCGCATTGCTGCCGGAGACGGCCCGATGAAGGTAATTTGATGGTCGGCGCAGATTTCGGCAAATCGGGCGTTTTCGGCGAGGAAGCCGTAACCGGGGTGAATGGCTGCTGCGTTGCGCGTCAGGGCAGCCGCGATGATGTTGGGGATGTTTAAATAGCTTTTGCTGCTGGTGGGGGGGCCGATGCAAACGGCTTCGTCTGCCAACTGGACGTGCAAGGCGTGTTTATCTACGGTGGAGTGTACGGCGACCGTGGCAATCCCCATTTCCTCGCAGGTCCGCAATATGCGGAGAGCTATTTCTCCCCGATTAGCGATTAAAATTTTCGAGAACCCCATCTTCGCTGCTTAATTCACTCAATATTCTGTACAATAATGCCTTTCGGTATGTTCTGGATAATCGTTTTGCAGAAATTGTTCACAAAAATTTATTTTACATTTTGCTGGTAGTGGTGCTATGATTGTAAATCGGCGGTGTCAAAGGGCAAGTCACAAGTTAAATGTCAGGAACCTCAACCTGTGAATCTTTAACTCGTAACCCAAAAATCCCGGAGATTGCCAGAAAGAGCGGATGTGGCGGAATTGGTATACGCGCACGCTTGAGGTGCGTGTGGCATTATGTCCTTGCGAGTTCGAGTCTCGCCATCCGCATTGAATATATAAAACAACTGTTGACAGTTTTGGCTGTCGGCAGTTGTTTTATATTGAGTGGTTTTTCTAGAAAGTCGATCGAGTACCGTAGGGTGCGGATTCCTCAGATATTTTTAAGTGCGATCGAACTTCTGACAGATCCGCACCATACAAAATACTGTTTAACTGTCGATCGACAATTGTGTTTGAATTAAAAACATAGATAGTTATCGTTTGTCAAGTAGAATGGGGTTAGTTAGGTTCCGAATCCGAGAGTTGGCTGACGAAAAAGGATGGACGCTAAAGGATGTTGCCGATCGATCCGAGGTTCCGTACAGCACAGTCAGGCACTATGCTCGTTCGGAAGGACTCGCAACGGTTGATATCACATCCATTCAAAAAATCGCTCGCACCCTCGATGTTTTGATTGAGGAGTTGATGGAAGTTGTTAAAGAATGAACCGATGAAATTATATTAGCAAACGGAAGTTAGATCGATGACATCCTACGCCTTAAACTTACCCGTTCAGTTACAGCAAGAAGCTGAAAAATTGGCAACACTCCAAGGCATTTCCTTCGATCAGTTTATCCTCTGGGCTGTAGCCGAAAAAGTCGCTACCCTCAACCAGCGGAATGACGATCCGGCTTTTCCTGAAATCACCTATGTGCGCGGCGCTAGCGGCGAACTCGTTCCCGTTTTGCGCGGCACTCGGTTGCGGGTGCAAACCGTAGTCATCGCAGCGCAGAAATGGGGTTTTTCTCCAAACCAAATTGCCACTGAGTATGACATAAGTGAAGATCGAGTGAACGATGTTCTCGCTTTTTATGCGGCTCACTATCAAGAAATAGACGCATCTATTGCCGCTGAGCAAATTATCGAAGCTGGTAATGTCTAAACCACTATTGCATCTAGATGCCGATACCTCTATTAAAGCTTTGCAAGCCGCCCTTTTATCTCGCAGTCACGATGTCACTCGGACACCGACTGAGTGGATGGCTTTAGATGTTAGCGATGAGGGTCAATTGCTAGAAGCAACAGGGCGAGGGCGGTGTATTTTTACCTTTAATATCCGGGATTTTCAGGTTTTAGCTCAGCGTTATCCCGAACATGGTGGCATCATTTTGGCTGCTCAAAACAGTTGGACATTATCTAGTCTAATTGCTTCGCTCGATCGCCTGCTTTCAGAAACACAAGCTGCTGACTGGAAAGGGCAAGTTCGCTGGCTTAATCAGTGGCGAACCTAATTCTATCTTATCGAACTTCTGTATCTCTGGTCGATCGCACTTCTTCCGCTTCCTGCAAAACAGGATTAACTGGTTGACTTTGGGAACCAGATAAACTTTGCCTATCGGATGATGATTTTAGCACTTTACGAGCAGTCAAAAAAGCAAGCCCTCCCAAGACTCCACCGCACAAGCAACTAATTATAATGGCACTAAAGAAAGGATGAAGCGACAGAGGATGCTGGAAAGAGGGTGATGCCCAAGGTTTGTCTACAGCCAAGGTGTAGCTGCTGGAAACAACCCCCGCAACGCCTATACCCACACCGACAACGGCTATAGTTATTTGTAAATTGCGATCGCGATCTCTTTCATTTTGCTCATACTCTACCTGTTGTTTTTGAGCATCAACTTCCACAATGCCTCGGATTGTTTCAATCATCTGTTGAAATAATTCCTTTCCTGCGGTAAGATAACTCATATTGAGTTTAATCTGTTGCTGAAATATCTTGCAACTCCCCTTAACAAATTGTTGTAGGAAAGCTAAATTATCTATTTCTTTGACACTGCTATCGCCAAGTTTTTTTAGCCAATAACTATAGTTTTTAGCATTCGTTTCAATTGTAATCTGGTGAAGTTCTATATCTCGCAAATAGCGGGCATAAGTTAACCCGATTTGAGGGAGTTCCGTCAGCCTGCCCTCTAGTTGTTCCAGACGCTCCTTTCTATCTGATTTCAAACGGCTAAATTCTTCTACTTTTTCCTCTAATTGACTGTACAGTTTTCTCGCTTCCTCGTTGCAAAGATACGCTTGGTGATAAACATAAAGAATTTTACTGCGGCAGCATAACAAATTTATCAGCGGACGGTAATAATTGCCTAATTCTTCTCTCTCTGAAGTTTTTTCATCAGTATCTAACCAGACTAGGATATGACACTTTAATCTCGGATCTTCTTGACTGTTGTCAAATTCACAAATCGGACTACCTAGAAGTTTTCCCTCACCGATTAAATAGGGTTTTGGCTGTTTAAGCTCTGAATTTTGAAACAAAGCGTCTACACAAGCTACTGCTAAATCTTGATAATTGCCAGTAAAATCAACAGGTTTGGCAAATAATATTAGGGTTTGTCCCAGTGATGCTTGGATTTCGCAAGGTAGCAGACAACCTTGAAAATTTAGGTTGCTCAGTTGGTTGATTTCTACTTTAGAATTGGGTGAAAGTAGCGTGAAGTCAAGTGCGTAAGTGTCGTGAAGTTGCAGCGGGTAAATTCCGCCTGTCAGGGACAGTTTATCCGGTTGGCTAACAGTTGTAAATGATACAAATCTATCGCCATCTGACTCGTAAAGTTCAAGATAGTCGCTCTGTTGGGTATTTTGGGTGTTTCTATTGCTCAGCTTTTCGGGTAAAGAATCGAGCTGCGGATTTGTTTGCAGCAGATGTCCCAAAGCAGCGCATTTATGCCATAAGTGATCTGCTTTGTCTACAGGTTGTTTATCGCCTTTTGCAAGATTCTTGGACAAATGAAAGGCAAACAGCGTGAGTTTGGGGTTGGCAAGTTTGCCTGTCACTGTCAATTCAGGATTGTTCATCACCTAGACCCTGAGTGCTATTTTGACTGGTTGGGGAAACTTTGTTGGATGGCATTTAATAGCGTTTCTCTGGAAACTTTGGGAGGTGGTGGCGGTGGAGCTATCGGTTTGGTTGTTCCTGGGAGGCGATTGGTTAATTGGATTTCCCCCGAATCTAATCCTTGGCGAGTCAGGGATAATGCGTTTTCAATGTCGGGATACTTTTCACACCATTCAAGGATGTTATCAGCAATATCGTCCTCTGTTTCTCCGAAATTAGCACTTGCCTGTTTGAGGTTTTCATCTCTATTTTCAATCAAAAACAGATCGGGCTGATTTTTGATTAGGTATATAAAGGCGTGGATATTCTTCAGACTACCTTCGAGCATCATTCTCCGATTCCTATTGACCAACTGAACAAAATGCAGCCCAATGATAGGGCGATTGAAAAGGTCGTATTTCTTTAGAGCTTATCTTCTTAAGCATATCGTACAGGGTTGCTTTTTCGACGCGATGTAGGGGAAGTTGCTTTGTCCATACCTGCAAATCTTCTTTAGTAGCATCTCGCAGCCAAAGTTGGGCAGTATTGAGGGCAAGGGAGACGCTTAACCCGGCTTTGAGAAGCTGATAAAATTTTATCATCAAAAATGAGGTTGAAAAATCGTTGACTGCCCACAACGTCGGTACTACACTGGAACTACCGGCAACCAGGAAACCGCTAGGTAAGCTGATATATTCATCGCTGATGCTGCTAAAGTCGCTGATGCCCGTTTCGCAGGCGGAAAGCACAACTAGGCGGCATTCTCGGAAGTCGAGGGCAAAGATATCTGCTAAGGTGAGGCATTTGGTGAGGTCGAGGGTTTTGCCATTTCGTAAGGGTAGATAGCGAGAGGGGTTTTCTTCTGGGGGAGGCGGGGGTAATTCGCTGTCGGCTAGCAGCAATGCTGATAGCAAAGGTTGTTGAAAGTTAAAATAGCCGTGACAGCTAAAGTGGGCGCAGTGGGCGATGCGGAGGCGGCTGTCATCTATGACCGATTTTTTTGCATCATTTTTGACGAGGATATCTTTGGGGTGGAAATGCCGACTAATCGCTGGTACTTCTAAGTCTGTAAATTGCAGGTCATTGGTGGGGTTTTGGACGGCAAATAGGTGAGTGAAATTGGGGCGTTTTCGCCTTTGTGCCTGTTGCAGCAGTTGGCAACTGGGGGAATAGCGGACACCTTGTTTGAAGCAATCTAGTAAGCAGGGATTTGTGGGTTCAGGAGACTGGGTTTCTGGGTTAAAGCGCTGCCAAGTTTTATGGCTAACCGACAAGGCGTGAAGGGGGAACAGGTGCAGAAAAAGGTGGGGAATTAAAATTAGTTGTTTGCAGTGTTGCGGTACTCTTTCCAGAATCTCATTGAGATGCAATATCTCAGATAGGCTTTGGAGGCGAGTGGCTAGGTTTTCCCGCCATTCGGTTTTGTCTTCCTTTTGGTAGTCTCTCAGATATTCGTTGCCCCAGTTTACCAAGGCTTGAAAGTCGGCTTTTGAAGATTGCCAGACTGTAGGAGTTGGTGATTGAGGGGTGAGGATGAAGGTGAGGAATTTGTCGCGCAGGATGTACCATTCAATGATAGTGGTGTTTTCACCAATCAGAGTTTGAATTTCTTTGTAGCGGATAGGCTCAACTTTTTGGGTGAGGCTAAAATCTGGATCGATTGGTGTAATTTCATCGGCAATCAATTCATTGAGTTGTTGCCACAATTGGGTGAGATTGGTAGAATCGCGGCTGGTAGTTTGGAGGCGGTCAATTTGGAGGCTGCGTTCTCCCGATATTGTGCCGCCGTTGCTGTTACGATTTGTCCGTTGGAGTTCTAGTCGGCGCTGTTCGGCATCAATTTCTCGATGCAGGCGCGAGAGCTCGTTGAGAACGGTTTCGGGAATATCGCCTTTGGGGTATGAGTCGCGGGTGGCGAGGAGTTCGACTAAGTTGCGGGCTTTACTGCGTTCGACGTATTCTATTGCTTCGGTGTAATTTTTTAGCGTTAGGCAAACTTCCACCATGCCCCGATAGAGTTGATTCCATTGTTCAGCTAATTTCTGTTTGGTTTCATTTCCAGATTCCTCACCCCGTAAAAATTCTGCTGTTTCAATGGCTGGGGCATAGGCATCGTAAGCGAGTTGCCATTGCTGGTTGTTTCGGTAAGTATTTCCTAAATTAAACAAAGTTACTGTATAATCTTGTGGCAAAGCCTCGCGAGTTCTGATAGTTAAAGCATTGCGATAAAGTGCGATCGCCCTCTGCAAATTATCAGCCCGCGAACCGTTGATTCTGTCACTGTAGGCAAGGGCTAGGTTGTTTAGAGTCAATGCCCAATCTTCGGGGAAATCCTTACGAGTACGGACTGTTAAAGCAGCCTGAAAAAACTCGATCGCCCTCTGCAAATTATCAGCCCGCGAACCGTTGATTCTGTCACTGTAGGCATTAGCTAGGTTATTTTGAACCCCTGCCCACTTTTCGGGGAAAGCCTTACGAGTATAGACTGTTAAAGCAGCCTGATAAAACCCGATCGTCCTCTCCAAATTATCCGCCTGCGAACCTTTGATGCTGTTTCTGTAGCCAATAGCTAGGTTGTTTTGAACCCCTGCCCAATTTTCGGGGAAAGCCTCAAACGTATATACCCTTAAAGCAGCCTGAGAAAACTCGATCGCCCTGTCCAGATTATCAGCCCGCGAACCGTTGATTCTGTTGCTGTAGGCAGCAGCTAAGTTGTTTTGAGTCGCTGCCCACTTTTCGGGGAAAGCCTCAAAAGTATGGACTCTTAAAGCAGCCTGAGAAAACTCGATCGCCCTCTCCAGATTATCTGCCCGCGAACCGTTTATTCTGTATAGGTAGGCAGCAGCTAGGTTATTTTGAGTCCTTGCCCAATCTTCGGGGAAAGCCTCAAATTTATAGACTGTTAAAGCAGCTTGATAAAGCTCGATTGCCCTCTCCAAATTATCTGCACGCGAGCCTCTGATTCGGTCACTGTAGGCAACAGCTAAGTTATATAGAGTCCCTGCCCATTGTTCGGGGAAAGCCTCAAAAGTATGGACTCTTAAAGCTGCTTGATAAAGCTCGATTGCCCTCTCCAAATTATCTGTTCGCGAACCATTGATTCTGTCACTATAGGCAACAGCTAGGTTGTTTTGAGTTCTTACCCAATCTGCGGGGAAATCCTCAAGCTTATAGACTGTTAAAGCAGCCTGAGAAAACTCAATCACCTTATCCAAATTCTCAGCCCGCGAACCATTGATTCTGTTACTGTAGTCAAAGGCTAGGTTGTTTTGAGTTCTTACCCAATCTGCGGGAAAATCCTCAAAAGTATAGACCCTTAAAGCAGCCTGAGAAAACTCGATCGCCCTGTCCAAATTATCTGCCCGCGAACCGTTAATTCTGTTTCTGTAGACAACAGCTAAGTTGTTTTGAGTCGCTGCCCACTTTTCGGGGAAAGCCTCAAAAGTATAGACCCTTAAAGCAGCTTGAGAAAACTCGATCGCCCTTTCCAGATTATCCGCCCGCAAACCATTGATTCTATCAATGTAGGCAGCAGCTAGGTTATGTTGAGCCATTGCCCAATCTGCGGGGAAAGCCTCAAAAGTATAGACTCTTAAAGCAGCCTGAGAAAACTCGATCGCCCTGTCCAGATTATCTGCCCGCGAACCGTTGATTCTGTCACTATAGACAACAGCTAGGTTGTTTTGAGTCCTTGCCCAATCTTTGGGGAAATCCTCAAGCTTATAGACTGTTAAAGCAGCTTGATAAAACTCGATCGCCCTCTCTAGATTATCTGCCCGCAAACCGTTGATTCTGTTTCTGTAGGCTTCTCCTATGTTGTTTTGAGTCGTTGCCCATTGTTTGGGGAAATCCTCAAAAGTATTGACTCTTAAAGCTGCTTGATAAAACTCGATTGCCCTCTCCAAATTATCTGCCCGCAAACCATGTATTCTGTGACTGTAGGCAGCGCCTAGGTTGTTTTGATTCATTGCCCAATCTTTGGGGAAATCCTCAAGAGTATAGAGAGTTAAAGCAGCTTGAGAAAACTCGATCGCCCTCTCCAAATTATCTGCCCGCAAACCATTGATTCTGTCACTGTAGGCAGCAGCTAGGTTGTTTTGAGTCGCTGCCCAATCTTTGGGTAAAGCCTCACGAGTGCGGACTGTTAAAGCAGCCTGAAAAAACTCGATCGCCCTCTCCAGATTATCAGCTTGCGAACCGTTAATTCTCTTACAGTAGGCAAGGCCTAGGTTATTTTGAGTCCTTGCCCAATCTTTGGGTAAAACCTCAAAAGTATAAACTCTTAAAGCAGTCTGAAAAAACTCTATCGTCCTCTCAAAATTATCAGCCCGCGAACCGTTGATTCTGTTGCCGTAGGCACTAGCTAGGTTATTTTGAGTCGCTGCCCACTTTTCGGGGAAATCCTCAAAAGTATAGACTCTTAAAGCTGCTTGATAAAGCTCGATCGCCCTATCCAAATTATCCGCCTGTGAACCATTGATTCTGTCACTGTAGACAACACCTAAGTTGTTTTGAGTCGCTGCCCACTTTTCGGGGAAAGCCTCAAAAGTATGGACTCTTAAAGCTGCTTGATAAAACTCGATCGCTCTATCCAAATTATCTGCCCGCGAACCGTTGATTCTGTATAAGTAGGCATTAGCTAGGTTGTGTATAGTTATTACCCATTGTTCGGGGAAATCCTCAATAGAATAGACAGTTAAAGCAGCCTGATAAAACTCGATCGCCCTCTCCAAATTATCTGCCCGCGAACCGTTGATTCTGTTACTGTAGGCAAAGCCTAGGTTATTTTGAGTTCCAGCGTATTTTTCGCTTCCCGGTTGCCGATTGTTTAAAACTATTTGATAACCAATAATGGCAATTTCAATATTTTTCGCTCTATTCCCGTGCGGAAAGTCACTAATATGAACACTTAAATTTTCAATGAGGGCGACAATTGACCTAATTTGTTCTGCATTTTTGCCATCAAGTAACCTCTGGGCTACTTGCGGTAAAATTTCAGCAAAACGGGCATTGAAGAGGTGTTGGCGCTGAGCCAGAAGGGGGTAAATTACAGCAACACCCCTATAGGTTTCTTCTGCTTGCAATAATTCTATGACAAAGTTTGCATACTCTTGGGTATTTTCAGTTCCTGGATTGCTTTTATTTATAAAATTCGCTAGCTGACTGGCCAGATTCCGCAGGAAATTAGCGCCATTTTCGTTGCCTTGTGCTACGAAGGTTGATGCTACTAACTCACAAGTTTCTAGAAATCCGCGATCCAATAATTCTAAGTTATCTTGTAATATCTGGAGTTGTTCTACGTTGGGACAATTCAGCAGGGTGTGAATTAATTGCAGGTAGGCTGCGACGCGGGTTTCATTCATTGCAGGGAGTTGTGAATAACACCGATATTTATTTTATCATGTTTGTTAGGAGGGTGGCCAGAAACCGGGTTTTTGCGCGAATATTTGGTTGCAGGCGAAGAGATAGAAAAAAACCCGGTTTCTTCGATCGTGTGCGAGTGGCCAGAAACCTCGGTTAGCCCGATAGTCCGCCAGGGGTTTCAACCCCTGTCTCATAGCAAAAGTCCTCTGAAGAGGACTAAAGAGTTTTTCATTTTTATCTCGGATTTTCAGTCGGTTTCAACCGACTTTCGCTATTAGCCAGGGGTTTCAACCCTTGGCGGTTGTGGCAACACCGCTAGAGTGCCAGCAACATAGGAAAAAACCCGGTTTATTCTAATTTTGCGCTAATTTCGGCGGCCGCCCCATCAAGCCTGTCATCAGCCGCAAGGCTAAAAACCTCACTGGGGGAATTGTCCGCAAACACCACAATCCAAAGCGGCGAAATGCTACAATTGGCAGCCAAGTATTAGAAAATAATCTGTCTAGAAAATCGGTAAATCCTAACACGATTAAATTCTCTTTTTTGCGCCAGTTGTGATACCGTTTCAATACTCGCAAGTCGCCGATGTCTTCGCCTTGTTGGTGCGCTTGCTGCAAGATTTGGCCGATCGCCCCTGCGTCTCGAATGCCCATATTTAATCCCTGGCCGCCGACGGGATGGCAGCAGTGGGCGGCGTCGCCAATTAGTGCTAATCTGGGCAAAACGTAGCGATCGCTCTGCATTAACTGCACCGGAAACAAAAAGCGATCGCTCTCCAATTCCAAACGCCCCAAAAGCCCGCCCGTGCGTTGTTCTAACAAAGTCAAAAACTCTTTTTCATCCATTTCTTGCAAACTTTTTGCCTCCGCGTGGGGTGCAGTCCAAACTACTTGACAGCGGTTCCCAGGTAATGGTAAAACTCCCATCGGGCCGCTCGGCCAAAAGCGCTCAAAAGCGATATCATTGTGCGGTTTTTCGGCTTTAATAGTAATCGCAACGCAGGATTGCCAGTATTTCCAGCCGCGAGTGCCGATATTTGCTGCTGTGCGGATGCGAGATTTAGAACCGTCGGCGGCAACTAACAATTTAGTACAAATTGTGCGAGTTTCGCCGTTTTGTTTGATTTGAATTTCAGCGCTATTATTTAAATATTTTACATCTATTACTTCCGCCGGACAAACCCAACTGAAATTAGGATTTTTTGCCAAAGATTCTTGCAAAGCTGACAGCATGACTCGGTGCTCACCAACGTAACCTAAAGCTGCTTTTGGTACGGGCAATTTGCCAGTATTTCCCAAATCCGGGCGGTGGAATTCGACGACGCCGGGATAGTCGCCGTCGCAGAGGCTAATTTGCTCGAAGGTGGTGATTTGGGGCAAGATTTGCTGCCACACGCCGATGCTTTCTAAGATCATTCCCGACAGCAGGGTGATTGCGTAAGCTTGTTTTTTGGCTGCTGCGGCTGCGGGGAGTTGGGTTTCAATTATGGCTATTTTTAAGCCGGAATCTTTTAAAGCGCAGGCTAAGGTGGCCCCGACTATGCCACCTCCGACGATGGCTATGTCAAAGTCGAGTGTTGGTGTCTGGGTGGAGGCTGCGGTTGGAGAAAGTTGGTTTACGGGCATTTTCAAGGAAGTTTGTCAAAGTAAATTGGATTGTTGCTTTTTTATTGTAAAGAATTATTTCGATTTTGGGCGATCGCGCGACGGAGACGGGAGATGGAGACGGGGAGATGGGGAGACGTTGAGAAATTTATGATTAATGACAACCATCAACCATCAACTGCCCACTATCAACTGCCAACAGTCAACTGTCAACAGTCAACTGTCAACAGTCTAATGACTAATGACCATTTCCTTTGTGTTTTCGGTAGCCAGCGCTGATACTTCCTGGCGAATGGGAATCTCGATGACAAACTCTGCACCTTCCCCAGGCGTGGAAATACACTGCAATTTGCCTCGGTGTTTTTCAACTATAATCTGATAGCTGATTGACAGTCCCAAGCCTGTGCCTTTGCCGACTGGTTTAGTAGTAAAAAATGGGTCGAACAACTTGCCAATAACTTCTTGATTGATTCCCATCCCGTTGTCGGCAATCCGAATGGTTACTGTGTCTGAATTCGCACTGGTGCTAATCCGAATTCTGTTGTGACGAGCATATATTTCTTGTGAAGAATGAGTGCTGTTGTACTCTTCGAGGGCGTCGATCGCATTTCCTAAAAGATTCATAAGTACTTGATTGAGCTGACCTACATAGCACTCAACTTTTGGAAAATTGCCGTATTCTTTGATAATCTCAATCGCGGGACGAAGTACATTAGCTTTGATCCGGTGCTGCAAAATTAGCAAAGTGCTTTCGATTCCTTCGTGAATGTCTACTCGCTTCATCTGCGATTCGTCGAGTCGGGAAAAGTTGCGTAAGGATACAACTAAGTCGCGGATGCGATCGGCTCCTACTTTCATTGATTCCAAAATCTTCGTAAAGTCTTCCATTAAGTAATCAACTTCAATATCTTCGGCTGCTTCTACAATTTCTGGGACGGGATTTGGGTATTTTTCCTGGTAAAGGTGGAGCAAACCAAGCAAGTCTGTGGCGTATTCGTTGGCGTGGGTGATGTTGCCGTAGATGAAGTTAATGGGATTGTTAATTTCGTGGGCGACGCCAGCGACTAGCTGCCCGAGAGAAGAGATTTTTTCGGTTTGAATTAGTTGAGTTTGAGTTTGGTGCAACTCTTGGACAGCTTTTTCGAGCTCGGTTGCTTGCACTCGATACTGTCCCTCGGACTGCTTGAGTGCTTCCAAAACTTGGACTCGATCGCTAATGTCGGTGTGAGTTCCCACCCATTCGCGAATGCTGCCGTCTGCTGCCAAAAGGGGGACGCCCCGCACCCAGAAGTGTCTGTAGCTGCCGTCGGCGGCCCGCAAGCGGTGCTCGACTTCGTAGAGACTTTTTGTTTCTATGGCCCCCATCCAAGCTTGTATTGTGCGATCGCGGTCTTCTGGGTGCACTGCTTCTATCCAGTTGTCCTTCTCTTTCCAACTCATGCCCGTATAAGCTATCCAATCAGGCTGAGGCTTATCGAAGATTCCGCTAGCGTCTGTCATCCATACCAGTTGCGCGGTGGCCATTGCCAGCGATCGGTATCTTTCCTCGCTCAGACGCACAAATTCTTCGGCTTGGCGACTGGCTGTCACATCGCGCAAAATAGCTGTGAATATGATTTCGCCTGCTACTTCGAGTTTGGAAATAGAAGCTTCGGCGGGAAATTGCGTACCGTCTCGGCGGCGGGCGAAAATTTCTTTGCGGCTGCCCATTTTTCGGGCTTGTTTAACGCCGCCGCCGAAATTACTGATGAGGTGGCTGTGAGGGGCGGCAAAAGCTTCGGGCAACAGCAGGCTCAGGGATTGTCCGATCGCCTCCGCTGCACTCCACCCGAAAATCCGTTCTGCACCTTGGTTGAACAGGATAATTTTTTGCTCAGCATCCACGGAAATAATCGCGTCGTCGGCAATTTCTACAATGCCGGCGAAACGAGCTTGAGACAGTTGCAGCGCCTGTTCAGCTTGGAAGCGATCGCTGATGTCGCGGGCGATCGTTGAAATGTATGCGAGTTTGTCGCCCGGTGCGGAGTGGGAGATGATAACTTGGCTGACGGGAATTTCGACTCCCGATGCTGACACGAAGGCTGTTTCTCCACTCCAAAAGCCCTCGGAAATAGCGGTGGCGATCGCCTCTTTCAAGGTGCTGCGGGCTGACGCTGCTGTGAATTCTGCAATTTGTCGGTGGGATATATCTGCGTCTTCGTCGATACCCACCATTTTTCTGCCTGCTTTGTTAATGTAAATGGCGCGCCCTTCGAGGTTGTAGGTTCCTACAAAATCAGGGGTTGCTTCCAGAATTGCTGCCAGACTTCTGTTGGCAATTTCGGCTTTTTTGCTTTCAGTAATATCCCGCGCGATGGTAACTATACCGCTAATATTTCCTAGTCCGTCCCGGTAAGCACTTTTTGTAGAAAGAAATGTCCGCAAATTTCCTTTGACTGGCAGGTCTTCTTCGATTGCTTGCGTTGTTCCCGTTGTCATAATTGGGCGATCGGTTTTTCTAATTTTGTCGGCAATTTCCGGGTGAAATAACTCGCTGTCATGTCTGCCGATAATCTCGTCTACCGACTTGCCAATTATACTAGCTCCCGCAGCATTGAGCATTAGGTAATAGCCCTGAATATCTTTGACAAATAAGGCTGCTGGCGTACTATTGATGACGGCCATCAACAGGTTGTAGTTTTTTTGAAGCGCCTGCTTTGTTGTTTGAGAGTCGAAAATTTGCTGTTGCAATTGCTCGTTAGTGATTTGCAGTTGGATAGTCCGTTTCTCAACTTGAGTTTCTAAGTCTGATTTAGCTTTCCTCAGTCCCAGTTCCGCTCGATAGCGCTTCCGGTCTGCGCTGCAGAGAGTTTTGGCATTCTGCCAAATCAGAACAGTAAAAATAATCACGTTCAATACGCTTAACAGCGATATCCCTACCTCCGGCGTGTAGGCTTGTAACCGATCTCCCAATAGGATGAAATAACCAACTAAAGGCGGGATAATGATTGCCCGTGGCAACAAGCGCCTCGCCATGATTCCACCGGCGCGATCGCTCGTCATTACTGCTATAAATCCTCTCTCTGGACTGGTAAATAAAATGCCGAAGCTCAGCAACATAAATGCTGCGGAGGTGTGCAAAGCCATTCCTGTATTATTGCCAATTTGGTAAAATAAAGCTTTGTCGTAGAAATAGCCTATCAAACCCATAAATGCAATTAAAAATGCTGCACAGCTTAAGATTTGAATCCGCAGGTATTTAGGCCGATGTTCTGACAGCAGCAGCAGCGATGTTCCCAGCAATAAAAAAGCAGCAGCAGTATTCGGGGCCATGCGTCCTGGTGTTCCGGGGCTTGTCAACCTATCACTTTCTTTAAATAGCAGTTGGTCGATGCCTAAGTCTAAATTAAAGCTATATTGAACTAGGGTTAATAGGCTAATTAATATCATTAAAAATGAACATCCCAAAATTAAATATTTATGATTTTTTTGATACTTTCTTGCTGTTGATTTGGCGCGCCGGATCTGTTGGATGAATAGAGAAAACCCGCCCAAAATAAAGCAGACCGCAGTATTGACTTTCATGGTGACGAGTCCGGGCAGAATGCTTTTTAAGAGTTGCAGATCGAATATCCAACCCAAAATGACTGTACAGCCGATCGCCATTACTGCAATACTCGCTTTTTTGGAAAAAGACTCGACAGCAGCCATTCGGGTTGAGGGCGTTTGCAGTTGTTGTGCTCGTTCAAAAACTTCCAATTTCTCGATCCCTCAAATTATTTGGGTTTCTACGTATCCACGGTAACAATAAACACTGTATGTATATTGTTGCCCGCTATACAAAGCTCCTTAAGATTTTCTTAAGACTGCCAATCATAAAATATGAATTATTTTATCTAACTTTAGATAGATAGTCAACTGAAGATTGAAGGCTCTTATGTAGAAGGGATTCGGCAGAATTCAGTATTTTTTTTGATTGGAAGTTAAAACAAAAAATTCCTTGTTCCTTGTTCCGTGTCCCTTGGATCTCGGTAATTGGCCCCCGATTCATCGGCAAGACGGAGTGTTTTTACTCAGTACATCGAGGGATAATGGTAGCGGATGAATCACTCTGCAACAAAATCACTCGCATTATAAACCGGCTGCTGTGGCTGTGGGAAATGCGATCGGCAGAACAGATAAGACTCGGCGGTTGAAACCGCTCCTTGTCAAACAAAGTCCGCCTACGCGGACTAAAGAGGGGATATTAAAGTCGGATTTGGTAACTGTCAACAGTCAACTGTCAACTGTCAACTGACAACTGACAACTGACAACTGACAACTAACCACAGTCAACTAACTCCTAAGTTTTGAAGTGCTTGCAAAGCTTCGGTTGCTGATGGGTAACGCTGGGGGAAAGCGTACAGCACCATCTGGTCTAAAACGCGAGCCAACTCCGGGGTGACACTTGCATTTTTCTGCCAGATGAGATTCCCTAAATTATCAACTCTGAGTTGTTTCGGGCGCATTCCTGTTAAGGCTTGAATCCCGATGATCCCGACAGCATAGATGTCGCTGCAAAATTTCGGCGAGCCGATGGCTTGTTCGGGAGGAATATAATCTTGCTGAGTCCCACCGCGAGATTTCGTTTGACCGATGCTGTTTTGTGAAGTGTTGATTTCTTTAACTGCTCCAAAGTCAATTAATACAATCTTGCCATCTGATGTCCGTCTGATTAAGTTTTGAGGGTGAACGTCGCGGTGAATTACATCTTGTTTGTGAACAAAAACCAGCACTTCCAAGATATCTTTCAACAAAGCGATAACCTGATGTTCTTCCCAGGGTTGACCTTCGATTATTTCTTGATACAGGGGTTGCCCTTCGATGAATTGATAGACTAAATAAAAATATCCATCTTCTTCAAAGCGAGCTAACAATTCTGGTATCCGATCGTGTTGACCCAATCGATATAAAACCCGCGTTTCTCGATCGAATAGCTGGCTGGTTCTCTCAGACTGGCTTTTCAGGCGCTTGACGAGACATAAAGGTCGATCGGGCAAATTTTCATCTTCAGCCAGATAGGTATCGCTGTACTCCGTATTCACCAAGTGTTCTCTAATTCGGTAACGCATCCGCAGCAGCTTTTGCAACATGAGATCGACAGAATTAGCTTGTTGTGTGCCTTTTTGTACAGCTCTCATGATGCAGTCCCAAAGATTTGCTCCGACGACTCTTTCTTCTTGTCCAATAATTTCTGCTTGCTTCAGTACCTTGGTGAGGTCTTTCCACAAGTTGTAGCCGACATACCGCCCCAGGTAGCCCACTGTATACCCGCGGGCGATCGAATCGTTTTGCTGAATTTCTTGGTACGTCAAACCCGCTACAACGCCTCGAACGATCGACTGTTGCAACCGACTCAGGTGTTTTTCCGTTTGTTCGTATACCAGATTGTCCAAAAACAATATTGCTTCTTCTACTGTCATAGCTTCATGCGTTAAGTGATTGGTACAGGAGCCACGCATTTTTCTATCGCTAGATTCCTGTTATACAGGGTTTGACTTAACTTTGATAGCTTTGTCTACAGATTGAAATATATTTTTACAAATATGACTTTTATGACTTTAAGTTATGAATTTTATGAATTGACCTTCTAAGTATTTTATTGGATAATCTCAATCAACAAGTTTACAAAGGCGATCGAACTCATAATTTATGACATTTTAGACAACACCCCTGGGTGTTTAACCCCACGTTCAAGAAAACTTGATTAATGACTAAATCAGGACTTACGCATAAATACCAAAGAAACCGGGTTTTTTGGAAAAACCCGGTTTCTCAAAGCTCAAATGCAGTATTTCCGTAAAAAAACCAGGTTTCTGCGTCCAGGACTGTAAATGCTATTTCGATCGACCAAACCGAAATAACACAGTTTAAGCATCAGAAAATCCGCAATTCACAACATCAAATCAGGAAATGCAGTTATGGCACTTATCTTTGCACCTAATGACAATGACACTTTACTTACAGGAACTGCGAACGATGACGACATATACGGAGACGCAGGAAATGACACCCTCGTCGGCCAAGCAGGTATAGACTTTCTTTTCGGCGAAGAGGGCAATAACTCCATCCTCGGCGGACTTGGCGATGATATCCTGTTTGACGGACTCGGCGATTCGACTCTCAGTGGCGGTGAAGGCAATGATTTTATTGGCAGTGATGGCGGTAATGACCTCATGCTTGGCGAAGCGGGAGATGATACTCTCATCAGCTATGAGACTCTCGCCGGTGCGAACAAATCTAGTACCCTTCTAGGCGGATTAGGCGACGATGTAATATTTGGCGGTTTTGGCAAAGATTCCGTCGATGGCGGAGATGGTTTTGACTTGCTCGCAGGTTTCGATGCCGATGATTCTATTTCTGGAGGAGATGGCAGCGATTTCCTCTTCGGCAATGACGGCAATGACACTCTCAGAGGGGGACTCGGTGGCGATATTCTGGCTGGGGGATCTGGCAGCGATTTGATCGACGGCGGAGACGGTTTTGACTTAGTTTCCTATGCGGCAGCGACAACTCCAGTGCTGGTAAATCTCGTAACAGGGATAGCAACGGGAGAGGGAACCGACACTCTCATCGGTATTGAAGACATTTTTGGTGGCAGCGACAAGGACTCTCTAACAGGGAATACTAGCGTTAATTTCCTAAGTGGTTTGGCAGGCGATGACTTTCTGTCGGGATTGGATGGCGGTGACTTCCTCTACGGCGGTGATGGCAAGGACATCCTCGACGCCGGATTGGGCGACGATTTCCTCGATGGGGAAGCTGGCGATGATTCTCTGTCAGGATTGGATGGAGATGACTTCCTCTACGGCGGTGATGGCAAGGACATCCTCGACGCCGGAGTGGGCAACGATTTCCTCGATGGGGAAGCTGGCGATGACTCTCTGTCAGGTGGTGATGGCACTGACTTCTTGTTTGGTGGTGATGGCAATGACTTCCTCGGTGCCGGATTGGGCAACGATGTCCTGTCTGGGGAAGCGGGGAATGATACGGTTGATGGTGGAGAGGGTGTTGACTTTGTTTCTTATGGCGGTGCAACTGGGCCGGTAGTTGCTAATCTGACAACTGGGACGGCAACGGGAGAGGGAACGGATAGTCTCATTGGTATTGAAGATATTGAAGGCGGCAGTGGCAATGATTCTCTGACAGGAAATACTAGCGTTAATTTCCTAAGTGGTTTGGCTGGCGATGACTTCCTATCGGGATTGGATGGCGATGACTTCCTGTTGGGTGGTGATGGCAAGGACATTTTGAATGGCGGGGCGGGCAATGATTTTATGAGCGGGGGGGCTGGCGATAATTCCTTAAACGGGGGGTTGGGCGATGATTTTGTATTCGGGGGAGATGGCAATAATACTCTTGCTGGTGGCGGGGGTGCTGACTTCTTGCTGGGAGGGACGGGCAATGATGTTTATCAGTTGGATGGTACAACGGCTCAAGGTAGCTTCATTTCAGATATTGGTGGCACAAATTCCCTCAGCCTTCCGGGAGTAACGCTTGCGCTCACTTTGGCCCCTGGAACGACGGGCTTGGGACGAAATGGCACGAGTTTGGTGATTGATTTGAACCAAGATGGCGTGCTGAATGCTCAAGATGTGGAGATTTTCGACTTCTTTGCGGCGCCGACGGGGACTACTCCTGGTGCTGGTGTTATTCAAACGGTGGGCAATTTAAGCAGTACGCAAATTTTAAGTAGTGTTGTCTCGCCTCCGACTCCACCACCAACTCCGACTCCACCACCAACACCGACTCCACCACCAACTCCGACTCCACCACCAACTCCGACTCCACCACCAACACCGACACCTCCACCAATTGACCCGATAACTACACCGACACCGACTCCAACTCCAACTCCAACTCCAACTCCAACTCCAACTCCAACTCCAACTCCAACTCCAACTCCAACTCCAACTCC
>NZ_JAUBRH010000018.1:21428-62055 GCF_036701775.1 Microcoleus sp. N9_A2
ACTCCAACTCCAACTCCAACTCCAACTCCAACTCCAACTCCAACTCCAACTCCAACTCCAACTCCAACTCCAACTCCGACTCCAACTCCAACTCCAACGGGAACTCCAACTCCAACGGGAACTCCAACTCCAACGGGAACTCCAACGCCTGAACCAACTCCAACACCAACGGGAACTCCAACGCCTGAACCAACTCCAACACCAACGGGAACTCCAACGCCTGAACCAACTCCAACTCCAACAGGAACTCCAACGCCTGAACCAACTCCAACTCCAACAGGAACTCCAACGCCTGAACCAACTCCAACTCCGACTTCGACGGCATCATGCCCAAGTCCGATATCTATACCAATGCCTGTACTGGAACCTGGCCCGATCGTAACTTTGGAAAATTCAGGAGATGATTTGCTGTTTGGTACTAGCGGTGAAGATAGTATCAATGGCGGCAGGGGCAATGACACGATGTTTGGTTTGGATGCTTCTGATAGTCTGTTTGGAGGTGATGGGGACGATCGCATTTTTGGCAATCCCGGCAGTGATACGATCGATGGCGCTTTTGGCGATGATGTTATTTTTGGCGGCAAGGATAACGATTTGGTTGTCGGCCGTGATGGGAACGATCGACTCAGGGGCGATCGAGGTAATGATACTGTCACCGGTGACAATGGCGATGATGTATTGTTCGGCGGCAAAGGGTTAGATTTGCTGTTCGGCGGGGAAGGAAATGATACGATTAGTGGCGATTTGGCTCAAGATACTTTGATTGGCGGGCCGGGGAGTGACTTGTTTTTGCTACGACCAAATGGGGCAGCAACAGATGTAGCTTTTGCAGATTCGATCGCCGATTTCCAAGTTGGGATTGATTCGATCGGGCTTACTGGAAATTTGACCTTTAATAACTTGCGACTGGATGAAGTTGATTGCAACACTGTCATTCGAGTTGCGGATTCCGGTCAAGTTTTGGCTGTGGTTAACTCGGTGAAGCCAGACCAACTTTTGGGAAGTTTTGTGAGTGCTAATATCACTTTGATTTAGAGGGTTTGCAAAGGGCGATCGCTGTCTAGTTTTCTAGAAGGGCGATCGCTTAAGGTCAAACCAGCAGTCCGGCAGGGGTTTAAACCCCTGCCTCAAAGCTAAAGTCCTCGCTATGAGGACTGATCGGAAAATTTTTTAAACTCATTAGTTCTCATAGCGATGATTTTCGCTATTAGACTAGGTAGCGGTTCAGATACAATCCTGGATTTTGAGGTTGGTATCGATAAATTTGCGATCGATAACGGTTTGACTTTCCAGCAGTTAGAAATTAGTCAAACTGCGGCAGGAACAGTGCTGAAAGTTATATCGACCGATCGAGTTTTGGCAACTGTGACTGGGTTGAATAGTTCGATTACTGCATCGGATTTTGTGTTGCTTTAGATTTAACTCCAGCGTAGGGGCAATCCTGTGGTTGCCCTTCTAAAGTTCTTCAGTGAAAATCAGCGGCAGCAATTTGTATGTCCTTCAAGCAGAACCCGGAGTTACAGATGTCAATAATAAAAGCTAAAGTCCTTACTACAAAAAAATTCACATTTGTTGCAATTTACCAATTTTTTAACTTATGTTAGACATCAAGACGAATCCTACCGATCGCCTTTTTTGCATTCAACAGCCAAAGGCGATCGCCACATCAGCATTTCCGGTTAACAACGACTTGCTCAAGCTAGCGATCGAGTATCCATTCAATGTTTCTAGTGATAGTGCTGAATCTAGCTTTCCTAAGCTCCCAGCATTCAGCACCGACCAACAGACACAAACTACGGATTTTATTGTAGCGGATGCCAGCGCTAGCTTTAGTTACTCTGTGAGCGATGCTCAACTCAAACCGCAGTCACAGTCAGCGATCGCAAACACAGATCCCCTAACGGGAACAATATCTGCTTCCCAGTTAAATTTATCCGATTCAGATAACTCTCTTTTGACAGCTCGTAATGTTGTTGGCGTTCAGAACGGTAGCATCAGCTTAACTGAGTTCGTGGGGACAGGCGATATCGACGATTTCTACCGATTCGATATCAACACTAATAGCAATTTCAGCCTGCGTCTCGACGGTTTGACGGCGGATGCTGACGTAGACCTAATTCAAGATAGAAATCGCAACGGTGTTTTTGATTTTGGTGAAAGTATTGGCTACTCTTATAAGCTTGGCACTACCCCGGATGTGATTAATTTACCCAATCTGGCTCCAGGTACATACTCTGTCCAAGTCTCTAGCTACTCAGGCTCTACCAATTACAACCTGACTATTTCTGCAACACCTGTTCCTGTCTTGCCCGATATTCCAACACCTAACGGTGTTTTTAATGGCAATTACGGCTATGGTTTAGTGAATGCAAATGCAGCAGTTACCCGCACCCTGAACAGCTCAACTCTCTTCCCTGATGTTCCTAATTTGAGCGAGAATAATTGGGGGCTAGACGCGAGCAATGCGCCCGAAGTTTGGAATCAGAACATTACAGGAAATGGGATTGTTGTAGCTGTCATTGATACTGGTGTTGACTACTACCATCCCGACTTGGATAATAATATTTGGCAGAACGCTGATGAAATTGCGGAAAATGGCATTGATGACGATCGCAACGGATTTATTGATGATATTCGGGGTTGGGATTTTGTCTATAACGATAACAACCCAATGGATTTGGATGTCTACGGTCACGGGACTCACGTAGCAGGTTTGATCGCGGCGGAACGAAATGATTTTGGGAGCACAGGAGTTGCGCCCAATGCTAAGATTATGCCTATCAGAGTGATAGACAGCTTTCGTGACGCCTATAGTAATGATGTTGCTGCTGGAATCCGCTATGCTGCTGATAATGGAGCAAATGTAATTAACCTCAGCTTGGGAAATGAGTTTTACCCTTCCAACGAGGAGAATGACGCAATTGAGTATGCAAATAACAAAGGCTCTGTTGTGGTGATAGCAGCGGGAAATTCTGGTTTTAGCCTACCTGATTATCCAGCTCGTAATGCCGATCGCTGGGGAATTGCCGTGGGCAGTATTGATATAAACGGCAGGATGGCTGACACCTCGAACGGTGCGGGTTCCACACCTTTGGATTACGTAGTTGCTCCGGGAGTAGACATCTATTCTACAACTCCCTATAGCACCTATGACACCCTAAGTGGCACATCTATGGCAACGCCACACGTAGCGGGTGTAGCGGCTTTAGTTTTGAATGCCAATCCGACTTTCACTCCGGCTCAAGTTGAGTACATTTTGACAACAACAGCTAATCCAAATGGGTTGACTGTATAGCATCTATAGGGTTAATGAGACAGGGGTGTAAACCCCTGTCGTGGGATTACTACAGTTTTGAGAAAATGAATCAGCCCTGGTTAATTCTTAATCTTATTCACATAGCCCCACAAACTATAATCGCGACTCAGCCAACCCCGGAAAAAAGCCATCTGAGTCGGATCTTCTTGCACCCTTTTGTAGCGGTAAATAATTCGTTCGTTAATCATTTGCAGCGCGGTATTTCTATTATTTGCCCCTTTCAGCGCTTCCTTGGTGCGCGAGTCAAAAACTCCCGTTTGCGGCAATCCTAATGCTTGCTGGAGAAAAGTAATAGAGTTATTAATACCGAAATTAACGGCGGTGTCAAACATGACGATCGCCAAAGCCGGCTGCATCGTGCCCGAGAGGCTCGAATCCCAGTAATATTTATAAATTTCTAGGAGCTCTGCTTCCGACATCTGCGTCACGTCTAGGGGCGGAAGCCCACGACTGTAGCGGTAGGCGTTGTATTCCGTTTGCAAGACGCCCCGATAAGTTCTGCCGCCCTTATCGGCTGGGTGATTGCTGAATCCACCCTCAAAATATAGGGTGAAATAAAGAGCAGTTTGAAATAATTTTTGCGTAAAGCTGGCTGTCTGCTGCTGCTGTGCGAAAGTCTTTTGGGCAAAGGGTAAGGGGATTGCTAAGGTTAACAAGAGTATCCCCAGCAGGAGGTTTGGTTTCCACTTGATGTTATGTTGGCGCTGTGTCGCTTGCTTGTCGCTCATAAATTCTGTGTGACGATCGCCCGTAGTTCCGCTAAAACTGCTACTGTGCAAAATAATATAGATTCAACCTTTAACTTGATAGCACAGATAGGCCGCCAAATGAATTCCGATTTTCGCAACCAATCCGAAACACCCCAATTAGAAGATGCTGCATCGCTGACAGTCGTTGCAGAAACCTATTACTCTCAAGGCAATTTAGCAGCAGCCGTCGCTGCTTGTCGCCGAGCTCTGGAATTGCAGCCGGATTGGGCGGCGGCTTACGTGACAATGGGCAATGTGCAGCAAGCAAGCGGCCAAATTGATGAAGCGATGCGGTTTTATTCTGAGGCGATCGCTCTAAATCCCGATTTTGCTGAGGCTTATGCTAATTTGGGCAGTATGCTCTACAAACAAGGGCATTTGGTGGAGGCGATTGTCAATTACGAAAAGGCGATCGAACTTAAACCAAATTTGGCGGCTGCTTACTGGAATTTGGCAGGGGCACTGAAGCAGCAGGGGCAGCAGGATGCAGCGGTAGCATACGAGCAAAAAGCTCTCGAACTCAATCCCCACCTTGCTCAGGTAGATTTTCACTTAAACTTAGGAGATAAATTAGCGCGGCAAGGGAAGTTAGATGAGGCGGTGGCTGCATGGCAGCAGGCGATCGCATTCAAACCCGATTTAGCCGAAGCATACTGTCAAATTGGCCGAGTTTTGCGCCACCAGGGTCAATTTAAAGACGCAATACCCAACCTTCAAAAAGCCCTAGAAATTAAACCCGATTTTATTTCTGCCCACCAACATTTGTGCGGCATCCTCAGAGATACTAGCGATTTAGCTGCCGCGCGGCAAGCCGTGCACCAATACAGCCAAATGTGTGCCGAAACCGATCCAATTATGACCGCGATTTACTTCATCAGCACCTATCAAGTGTCGGGATTAAATCAAATTGCGGGCGATCGATTTTTAGAGCTAGAGTCGTACTTGCAGCAAAACTTAGACACCGCTAGCCCGGTGGAAATTAAATCGCTTTATGCAAATTTGTTATTCAGCACGCCCTATTTGCGAGATGACTTGGCGGCCAACTCAAAACTTTACAGATTAATTGCCCAAAAGTATATCGATCAATGTATTAAACCTAATTTTTCTCAACCCGCAAATTACCGTTTCAAACCAAGTGTTCCATCCAGCAAGTTAAAAATCGGCTTTTTGTCCAATCACTTTAGCCGCCATTCTGTAGGTTGGTGCAGCGCTGACATCATTCGCGAATTGTCCGACATCACACCGAATGTGTATTTGTACGCTTCCGAAAGAATTATTCCTGACGATCGCACTCAGCAATTTGAAACTTGGGGCAAACTGACTTTTCCGACAACCTACCCGAACGGACTTGCCAATTCCGCAGAAATTATCGACAAAATTCAGCAAGATGAACTGGACGTTTTAGTCGATTTAGATTCTCTCAGCGTACCAGTTCACGCTGACATTCTCTACCAAAAACCAGCACCAGTTTGTGTTTCTTGGCTGGGATTTGACGCCCCTTACCTATCGCCGGAAAATTACTTTCTTACAGACTGGCACTCGCACCCCGCTGACAGAGAAAAATATTATGACGAGCAGGTAATTAGGATGCCTGATTCCTTTGTGGCGGTGTCCGGTTTTCAGAGATATGGAGTTGATCCCGTTGCATTGAGAAGGTCGAATCGGATCGGTTTGGATCAGATAGTTTACCTGTGCGTTGCTCCCGGCAGAAAATTTAATTACGAGTTGGTAAAAGCCCAAATTGCGATTCTCAAACAAGTGCCGAACAGTATCTTAATTCACAAAGCTTTAGGCGATGCTGCGGTGTTTGAGGCTGCATATCACCAAGCTTGCGAAGCTGAGAAAGTGAGCAAGCACCGAATTAAGTTTTTGCCGAGGTTTGCTACTGAGGAAGAACACAGAATTATCTATTTGCTAGCCGATGTTTTGTTAGATTCTTATCCTTACAATGGAGGAACTCACACTTTAGAGGCTTTGTGGTTTAATTTGCCGGTGGTGACTCGCACAGGAGAGCAGTTTTTGTCGAGAATGGGTTATTCGTTTTTGCAGACTTTGGGAATTGAAACTGGTGTGGCTTTGTCTTGGTCGGAATATGTGGAAGTGGGTGTAAAATTGGGCAAAGAACGTGAATTGAGAAATGCAATTAAAGCACAATTGGTAAAATCTAAAGATCCAGCCAATTTGTCGCCGCTGTGGAATCCGAAAAAGTTTGCTGGTGATATGTATGCGGTGTTTGAAAAATTGTGTAAAATAGCATGACTAATTATTGCTGACTAAGTAAGGTGAAAATAAACATTACATGGGAAGAAGTATAGAATAGCATGACTAATTATTGCTGACTAAGTAAGGTGAAAATAAACATTACATGGGAAGAAGAAGGGCGGGTTTTGCACTCATATTCTCGCTTGTATCAGAGCTTATTAGCTAAACCCGCCCCTACAATTTCCAGCGGGTTTTGCACTCATATTCTCGCTTGTATCAGAGCTTATTAGCTAAACCCGCCCTTACAATTTCCAGCGGGTTTTGCACTCATATTCTCGCTTGTATCAGAGCTTATTAGCTAAACCCGCCCCTACAATTTCCAGCCCGTAGGGTGCGTCAGGCGAAACAATCAGCAATGTGATAAAAGATTCAATCCTGACGCACCCTACAATGACTACAAACCGAGAAAGGTTATTTGATCGAAGGCTATTTAACTGCTGACTACTGACTAATGACAACTGACAACTGACAACTGACTAATGACAACTATTAAGTTTTTAAAACAACCGACTTCGGAAGCTTGGATAGAACAGGCGCTCGCCCATTTGGATACAATCTTATTAGACCATTCTCACTGCGAGCGGAAAGCGGCGGGAGTAGCGTTAAATTTAATGTTTCGCTACCCAGCAAGGGAAAAATTGGTGAGGATGCTAACGGCGATCGCCCGTGAAGAATTAGAGCATTTCGAGCAAGTCAACCAGCGGTTAGAAAAGCGCAGCATTGCTTTGGGCCCTTTGGCTGCACCTCCCTACGGTGCCGGTTTGTCCGCCCAAATTCGCAAGCAGGAACCGGAGAGACTTTTGGATTCTTTGTTGGTTTCTGGTTTGATAGAAGCGCGCAGTCACGAACGGTTGGGGCTGCTGGGCGATCGCTGTCCCGACGCGGAATTAGCTAAATTTTATCGCAGTTTGATGGCTTCGGAAGCGCGCCATTACGGTGTATATTGGATTTTAGCAACAACTTATTTCGATCGCCCTCTTGTGATTGACAGGCTGGAGGAATTATCATTAGTAGAGAGCGAGTTGCTGGCAAGTCTTCATCCCGAACCGAGAATTCACAGTTAAAATCTAGGTGCATTTAAAGACGGTAAAATACAAAAAACAACTAATTTTACAGTTGCTCAAGTCAAAAAATAAATATACGTTGCAACAACCAATGAAAACCCAACATCTCGATTTTTTAATTCGTTCCTGGGAAACGCGCGATCGCGCTGAGGCTTTCTATTTAATTAGGGATGTTTTAGCAGAGTACGGTTTAAAATGCGAACCTCACGGGGCAGATCGAGATGTCTATGATGTAGAACTACATTATCATAATCAAGGCGGCGAATTTTGGGTAGTTGAACGCCAGGGTAAAATAGTGGGTACGGCGGCTTACTATCCGATTGAGCGCGGAAATAATGCTGTGGAAATTCGCAAAATGTATATTTTGCCCGCAGCAAGGGGGCAAGGTTTGGGGAAATTTTTACTGCAAGAATTGGAAAGTAAAATTATCGATCGCGGCTTTGAGGAAATCTGGATAGAAACTGCTAGTATTCTCAAAGAAGCTGTGAAAATGTACGAAAATAGCGGATATCTACCGACAACTGGTGTGGAGACGCCAAGGTGCGATCGGGTTTACGTAAAATCTCTAGGTTAGAAACTGGGTTTCTGGGAATTTTGCAAAGTCTAAGAAACCGGGTTTCTGGGAAAATCTCGGTTGGGTGACGATATATAGCAGTTGACAGTTGACAGTTGACAGTTGACAGTTACATAGTACGAGCATCAAACCGTTTATGCTAAAGGGTCATAGGATCTATTCATGACATTATTTATGTCCTAACCTATGTGGCGGTTGCTATATCTCGGAAGAAACTGGGTTTCTGGGAATTTTGCAAAGTCTAAGAAACCGGGTTTCTGGGAAAATCTCGGTTGGGTGACGACAGATCTCGGAAGAAACCCGGTTTCTGGCAATTTTGCAGTTTTAATTAATTTTTTGCCGCAGAGGAATCTCGATCGCAAATTCGGAACCTTCTCCCAATACAGAATTGCAAGAAAGCTTGCCACCGTGTTTTTCTACTATTATAGAGTGCGAAATCGCCAATCCTAAGCCAGTTCCTTTGCCAATAGGTTTAGTAGTGAAAAACGGGTCAAACAAGCGCTTTTGCACATCTTCGCTCATCCCTGGGCCGCTGTCAGCTATCCAGATGGCAACGCTGTTATTGTCGGTTACTTGGGTGCGAATCGTAATTGCGAGATTTTTGGCCGTGCGATCGGATTTCTTCATTTCCATTTCCAATGCGTCGAGCGCATTGCTTAACAAATTCATAAATACTTGATTTAACTGACCGGGATAACATTCCACTAAAGGCAAATTACCGTATTCTTTAATCACATTAATTGTCGGGTGATCGGCTTTATGTTTCAGGCGGTTTTGCAAAATCAGCAGCGTGCTTTCAATGCCTTCGTGAATGTCAACTTGTTTCTTTTCGGCTTCGTCAAGTCTTGAAAAAGTCCGCAGGCTCAAAACTATGTCGCGGATGCGATCGGCTCCGACTTTCATAGATGCTAAAATTTTCGGTAAATCTTCAATAAGATAATCAATTTCAAAGTCTTCCCTTGCATCTACAATTCTTGCGCTAGGCTGCGGGTATTCTTTCTGGTAAAGTCGCAGCATTTTTAGCAAGTTTTGAGTGTATTCGCTGGTGTAGCTGAGATTGCCATAGATAAAATTAACCGGGTTGTTAATTTCGTGGGCGACACCTGCTACTAACTGTCCCAAACTAGACATTTTTTCACTTTGAATTAATTGAGTTTGGGTACGTTGGAGTTCGCGCAAAGTTTCTTCTAGCTGTTGAGTTTGAGCTTGAGCTAGTCGGGCCGCTTTGCGGGTTTGGGTGTACAGTTCGGCGTGGTCGATCGCGATCGCAATTTGAGCGACCACCGCTTGCATCAGTTCGACTTCAGAGTCGCTCCAATTTCGCACGGACATAGCCTGATAGCAGGTAATCACCCCAATATCGCCGGCAGCAGTGTGAATTGGCAGCGACAGCACGGATTGAAATTTTGAAGCCTGGAAAAGTTCGCGCAATTCTACATCTTCAAAAGTGCTGACATTCTCAATTCGCAGAATTTCTCGCCGCAAAATCTGTCGCACTGCCAGACTAGATTTGTGGTCTACAGGATAAGTGCCGAGTATACTCGGCAAATCTGCATTCTTCGCTTCGTAAGTTACGTCCCAAACGGGAGGATTGCTGTTGGGGCGATACCAAGTGAAGATGCACCAATCTAGGTGCATCAGATTGCGAATTTCTTGAACTGCTGTTTCTACAATTGTGTCTAAATCTAAAGAAGTGCGGATTTGGTTCGCAATTTGATTGAGCAGTAGTTCTCGCTGAGCTTGTTGTCTGAGCGCTTGTTCGGATCGCACTAAAATTTCTTCTGCAAGTTTGCGATCGGTTAAATCTTGAATAACTGCTTGGATAATTTTTTCATTTCCAACCTCGATGATTGTCAGCACGACTTCTGCGGGAAAATCAGTACCGTCTAAGCGCTGGTGAACCCAATCAAAACGGTGCTTGCCCCGCTCAAAGGCGAGATCCATCATTTCGTCAGTCAAGCTCAAAGAATCTCTGCCGTTGGGTTGGAAAGGAGGCGACAGTTTGCCTGGGTTTTTGCCGTACAACTCTTGCGGCGTAGTGCAGCCAAATAGTTTTAGGGTGGCTGTGTTGGCATCGCAGATGTCATTGTCATATAACATCAAAACAGGCAAACTGGTTAATTCGTAGAGCGATCGAAATTTGGCTTCCGACTGCTGCAATGCGGCTTCTGTTTGCTTGCGATCGGTAATGTCGGCAACCATTGCCAAAGCGCCCACATAGCGTCCCTGTTTGTCGGTCAAGGAATTAGTAGAAACCATCGCCCACAAGTCGCTGCCGTCTCGGCGAAGGAACTTAAAATCGTGCTGTTCGTTAATTCCTTGACGGCGGCGGTCGAGATTGATTTGTGCGATCGCGATGCCTTCTGCATCCATGAAAGCAAAGAGCGACTCCCCGCTCATTTCCTCTGGGGTGCAGCCGAGCATATCGGCCATTTTTTGGTTGACAAAAGTAGTTTTACCCTCCGCATCTATGATCCAAATTCCTTCGTCGGCTGTCTCGACAATGCACCTGTATTTTTCCTCGCTTTCCTTGAGGGCTTCTTCTGCTAATTGTCGAGCCGTAATGTTTTGAGTCATTAGCAATCCGCCGATAATTTCTTGCCGTTCGTTTCTGACTGGCAAAGCATAACCGAGGTAAACGCGATCGCTGTAAAAAAATTCTGTAACAACTGTTTCTCCTGCCAGTGCCGCCCGATAAGTTGGCTCGATGTCAGCGCAAACATCTGGCTCGAATACTTCCCAGATTGTCTTGCCTTCCATCAATTCTTTGGAAAGCCCCACTGCTGCTAATTCTATACCTTCTACCAGCGTGTAGCGCAGTTCTGGATCGAACAACATCACCGCGCCGTTAGGAAAGTTGCTTGCCATTGTGCGGTAAAGCTGTTCGCTTTTTTGCAGTGCACCTTCTGCAAGTTTGCGATCGCTAATGTCAATTACAACTGCACCGATGCCGATCGCCTCGCCATCGTTGTCGAGCAGGGGAAAATAAGAGCCTGTCCGGTGTCGGATCAACCCCGGCTGTCTTGGATTGTCGCCACTCATCTCGATGTTAATTAGGGGTTGTTTCGTCCTCAAAATCTGTTCGTATAAAGGCTCTATCATTGGAGCGATGTTCGGCAATATTTCGCGTACAGTCTTGCCGATGTGCTCTGTTGGACTCAGGCAATTAATTTCTGCTAGAAATTGATTAATTTGCACGTACCGCAGTTGGGAGTCCAAAATGCAAAGCCCCGCCGGCGCCTCCTTAAAAAAGGCATCAAATAGTGCTTGTCTCTGTGCTAATTCTTGTTCTAAAGCTTTGCGAACGCTGATATCTGTTAAATAGCAAATCATCCCGACAATTTCTCCCGTGTTGTCTTTCAATAGCGAAAGCATCAGGTGCGAGGAAATTTTTTCTCCAGATTTACGGCGTGTGATAACTTCAATTTCATGCTCGCCTTTTTTGTGTAGCGGTTTTATGACTTGCTCTAACAAAAACTCGTGCTGTTCTGGCGGGTAAATTAGAGAAATGTGCTGTCCGATAGCCTCAGTTTCTTGATAGCCGTATAACTTTTGGGAGGCTTGATTCCAAATGCCGATCGAGCCGTCCATATCTGTAGAAATCACCGACTCGTGAATTTGGTCGATAATTTGGCTTTGGAGACGCAATTTTTCTTGAGCCTGTTGCAGTTCGGCAATTTTTTCTTGGAGTAGTTCCTTCGTTTTTGCCAGTTCGGCAGTCTGCTTTGCGAGCAATTTTTCTAAATGTGAAGAATTGCAGTGCGACGGCGCTGATTCCAGCGACTCGATATTTTCAGGCCCAGGGTTAAAAATTTCTTCAGCACTCAGCCAAATCGCGCACTCTCCCTCTGTTTCAATTGCCCGTTCCGAAACTCGCACCGGTACGAGATGGTTGTTTTTATGTTTGTATGCTGCTTCGCACGGGCCCGTGCAGCTATTTTTTGCTTGACATTCTAGATATTTTTCTCTCGCAGCGCACTGTGTTTGCTGAATTTCCCAGTAGTTGAGGTGGAGAGTTTCTGCAACTGTGCGGCCGATAATACTTGCAAAAGCTGGATTTACGTCGAGAAAAGTCCCGTCTGTCCGGCACAATGCCAGCCCGATCGGGCTGAGTTCTAACAATTTGCAGTTGCAGCGATCGCGCTTGGCTTTTCCTAACTGGCTTTGCATCTGAACATAGCTGGGCTTGTGATATTTAATTATATCTTTATTATCTTGTTTATTGCTGTGATTTTTCTCACTCCGTAAGGAAGAAGGAAGTTATTCCTTCTTCCTTCTTCCGTCAATTAATCGCGGGCAATACCTTCGGATCGGGCGGCCAACTGCACTGCACCGGCGACAGCAATGGCAACTCTTTCGTCAAAAACTGATGGTATAATGTGTTCTTTGTCAAGCTGGGAAGGACTGACTAAAGAGGCGATCGCATAAGCTGCTTCCAAATACATAGTGGGCGTAATCGTGGCGGCTTTGCAGTCCAAAGCACCTCGAAATATCCCCGGAAATGCCAAAACATTGTTAATTTGATTCGGGTAGTCGCTGCGTCCGGTTGCTATGATCGCCGCATCTTCCATAATTAATTCTGGCTGAATTTCGGGAATGGGATTTGCCATTGCAAAAACAATGGGATTTTCGGCCATCAAACGCACCATTGAGCGGGTGAGCACTCCGGGCGCGCTGACGCCTAAAAATACATCGGCACCGGCGATCGCATCTTCCAAAGTACCGCTCGAAGCCACGGCAAATTCTAGTTTTTCTGGGTTCATATCCGTGCGGTCTTCGGAGAGAACGCCTTTGGAGTCGCACATGATGATGTTTTGGGCACCTGCTTTACGCAGCAAGCGGGCGATCGCAACTCCGGCCGCACCGGCTCCGTTAATCACGATACACACTTCTGCGATGGTTTTTTTGACGATTTTCAAGGCATTAATTAATGCTGCCAAACTGACAATTGCAGTGCCGTGCTGGTCGTCATGAAAAATGGGAATATCTAAGGTTTCCCGCAATCTTGCTTCGATTTCAAAGCAGCGGGGAGAAGAAATATCTTCGAGGTTAACGCCGCCAAAAACCGGGGCGATATTCTGCACTGTGCGAATAATTTCCTCGGTATCTTGGGTATTCAAACAGATAGGAAAGGCGTCAATACCTGCAAATTCTTTAAATAGCATGGCTTTGCCTTCCATGACTGGCAGTGCGGCGGCAGGGCCGAGGTTTCCCAGTCCCAAAACTGCGCTACCGTCGGTAACGATGGCAACAGTGTTTTGTTTGATTGTGAGGTTATAAACTTGTTGGGGGTCATTGGCGATCGCTGTGCAGATGCGGGCGACTCCAGGGGTGTATGCCATTGCCAAATCTGACTGGCGTTTGAGGGAAATTTTGCTAACTACGCTGATTTTTCCGCCGCGGTGCAAGTTGAAAGTGCGATCGTACACGTCGATCACTTTGATATCTGGCAGTCCTTTCACTGCTTGCACTATTTCTTCGTTGTGTTCAATGCTGTAAGCATCGACGGTGATATCGCGAATGGTAGTGGCACGGGTTTGCTCGATCAAGTCGATTTGGCCGAAGTTGCCGCCGACAGATGCGATCGCGCTGGTGACTCTTGCCAGCATTCCCGGCTTGTTGGGCAGAGCAACGCGAATTGTTAAACTAAAGCTGGGGTTCGGTGTCAGTTTGACCATGATGCCTTGATTTCAGATTTAAGAATTTCAATCTTAGATTTTATCCCCAATGTTAGGCATAAAATTTAATAATTCAAATTTTTAACTGAAATTTTTAACAAATTCTATGAGCCTGTGGTACGATCGCTCTGCACTGCCAGGGGTGTCGCTGGAAAACTGATCTTTTTTTGAGTAAAGCTTTGCTCTGTTTCTAGCTTGTGACTTTCCCACAAGCAGCCTATTTTTTGTCAATTTCCCAGCGAACCGCGAATATGAAGCGCGGGGGTAGAAACCGGGTTTCTGAGGTCAACCTGCGGAACTCTTATCTATTTTTGATAATATTTCTGCTTATTCTGAACATCAGCAGATAGTTCGCAAAAATCTATTTTCCAGCGATACGGCCTAATTTCTGCTGCTGTCTTTTGAAGCGAGACACCCAGGAGAGTTGATGCGGCTTTTTGGTGACCTTTATTGGGAATGTAAAAAGTAGATGCACGGCTGTTTGAGCCGGCAGGTAAAAATCTGAGCGACTGACAAGCGGGCTTTTGATATATATTTTGTCTGGTTTAACACTTGCCAAGGATTGCGAGTGCAACCTTGCAAACGCTCTAATTACCTGCACGCTTTGCCCGATAATTCCAGGGACTGTAACTAACAGACAATCTATCCCGCGCCACCACGGGAACAGCTTGGGCCGAACCCTGTTGAGTTGCTGGTTGCTAACTGTCAATTTTACCGATCGGCCGCAGCATCGGCCCATATAATTGTAAAGAATTTGCAAGCCAGACAATCGGCGGGAACTTTTTCTAAGTCTTGCAGATCGACCGGTTGCTCTGCTTCGCTACCGGGGGGAACTATGCACAGGGCAACTTGTCCGACTCCAGCCATGAGTTCGGCAACTCGCTCCAAAATACTGTCCATTTTTTCCATTAGTTGCTCTGCTGCATCCAGACTCGGCGCGATGATGAAAAAGGTTTTGACTCCATCGGGACAAGGGGCAAAGCCGAGGGTACATTCTCGTAATAGTGCTTGGGTGGAGAGACTGAAACCGTCGTAGAAGCGATCGATTACTGCTTGATAAAAGGCTTGGGTCAGAGAGCGATCGCCAAAAACAGGTTGAGATAACATAACTACTTCCTTTCGTAGGATTTTTGGGTGCATTGAAAAAATTTTAACATACCTTAATGTAAGCGATTTAACAAAATGATCTAGCGATCGAGATCATTGACTAGATGTGATAATTTTTAATTTGTGTAGCGATCGCAACTGTGATAAAATGTAGTCTGTGCTATCACGGCCAGTAATTTTGATCGCATCAGCAGCTCAAAGCTAAGTACAAAATTTCCTAGTAGGTGAGGAGAGGAGGAGAGGGGGAGAGGGACAGAGGAAGAGAACCAGAGGGAAATTACCTAAGTAGTAAGAGTATTATTGGCAAAAAGTGCTTAATCTAGAGTTTAAAATAAACATCCAATCAAAATATTAAAGATGAACTCGATCGCCCAACAGTTAAAAACCAGATTTGAAAAAGCCTTCACCTCCGCATTCGGCGAGAGTTATGCGGGTACAGATCCGATGCTAGCCCCTGCGGGAAATCCCAAGTTTGGGGACTTTCAGTGCAATGCAGCTATGAGTTTGGGCAAAAAGTTAGGCAAGCCCCCACGGGCGATCGCCTCTGCTATTATTGAAAACCTAGACATCGCCGACATCTGCGAAACCCCAGAAATCGCCGGGCCAGGTTTTATCAATTTGAAGCTGAAACCGGCTTATTTGGAAGCGCAAATAAGTGAGATCGCCGCCGACACCCGTTTGGGGATTGAACCGGTGAAAACGCCTCAGAGAGTGGCGATCGACTTTTCGAGCCCGAATATCGCCAAAGAAATGCACGTCGGACATTTGCGATCGACAATCATCGGAGATGCGATCGCCCGCATCCTCGAATTTCAAGGCCACGACGTACTCAGAATCAACCACATCGGCGACTGGGGCACCCAATTCGGGATGCTGATCGCCTACTTGCGCGAAGTTCACCCCGAAGCATTAACAACCGCTGACGCTCTAGATTTAGGCGATTTAGTAGCATTTTACCGCCAAGCAAAACAGCGCTTCGACGCAGACGAAACCTTCAAAGAAACCGCCCGCCAAGAAGTAGTAAAACTGCAAGCAGGCGCAGAAGACACCCGCCGCGCCTGGAAATTGCTGTGCGATCAATCCCGCCGCGAATTCCAAGTAATCTACGATTTGCTCGATATCAAATTAACCGAACGCGGCGAATCCTTTTACAATCCATTATTACCCGCAGTAGTCGAAGACTTAAACAAGTTAGGTTTGCTAGTAGAAAGCGACGGCGCAAAATGCGTTTTTGTAGACGGTTTCACAAACAAAGAAGGCGAACCACTGCCGCTAATTGTCCAAAAAACCGACGGCGGCTACAATTACGCCACAACAGATTTAGCAGCCATCCGCTACCGCATCCAAAACGACAATGCAAAGCGCATCATTTACGTCACAGATTCAGGACAAGCCAACCATTTCGCCCAAGTATTTGCCGTAGCCAGAAAAGCCGGTTGGATTCCCGAAGATGTCGAAATTGTCCACGTTCCCTTTGGTTTAGTCTTGGGAGAAGAAGGCAAAAGATTAAAAACCCGTTCAGGAGAAGCTGTGCGCTTGCAGGATTTGCTCGATGAGGCGATCGTGCGCACCCGCCAAGATTTAGAAGACAGATTAAAAGCAGAGGAAAGACACGAAACAGAAGAATTTATTGCTAACGTATCTCGCACAGTTGGTTTAAGTGCGGTTAAGTATGCCGATTTAAGTCAAAATCGCGCTAGTAACTATGTATTTAGCTACGACAAAATGCTTGCATTGCAAGGAAATACCGCACCTTATATGCTGTATGCTTACGTGCGCGTCCAGGGCATTCGCCGCAAAGGAGAGATTAATTTTGATAACTTAGATGCAGGTGCAAAAGTAATTTTGCAGTCAGATGCCGAGTTAGTATTGGCAAAGCATTTATTGCAGTTCAATGAAGTTATAAATGCTGTGGGCGGCGACTTGTTGCCGAATCGAATTTGTCAGTATTTGTTTGAATTAAGTCAAAAGTTCAATCAATTTTTTGAGCAATGTCCGGTTTTGAAAGCCGAGGAACCGCTGCGGACTTCGCGGCTAATGTTGTGCGATTTGACGGCGAGGACTTTGAAGTTGGGGTTAGGATTGTTAGGGATTCAGGTATTGGAGAGGATGTAAATTTTTAACCGCCGATCGAGAAAGAGCGATCGCCTTTTTGAAGAGATGACTAGATTCAATATTGACTGATTCATACTAAAAAAAGCGTTCGTAATCATCGTGTTTCCCAATCCAAAACCATGTCACTGTATCTCCTTGTAAAATCCCTACTGCTCGATAGCCGCGCGTGATTCTCGCAGACCAGATATTTTCTTCCTGGTTGATGCACTTGAAGTGCAAAGATCGATGAAAGGGATTTTCCAGCCAGAAACGATAAGCTTTTCTAGCTTGCTCTTTTACTCTACTGTCAAGAGAATTGTATTTTTCCCAAAAGGAAGGAAGGGTGGCAGATTTCATAACTCATTAAGTTTCATTTCCTGTGCCTTTCCTTCAGCAATTTCTTGTTTTGCGCGTTGAGCAGCAGCCACAAGTTGCGGTTGCGTTTTCTGGAAAGATTCGTCCCATTGAAGCTCATCTTTTAAGTCTGCGATATAGTCTTTCAAGTATTCTGCTACTTGCTGCTGTAAAGTTTCTGGGAGAGACTGCATCATCTCGATCGCTGCATCAATGCCATCCCACAGTTCAGAAAGCGGTACAGTCTCTCCTGTCATTGCTTCGTGCCATCCTTGACGAAAACAATCTTCGGCTGACTTCAGCGGTTCCTCGTCAGCAAGAACGATGATGCGAACTCGGCGATCGGCAAACTCTGCTGATTGGGCAAGAATTTCTTCCCACGTTCCCTCTAGTTCGAGTATTTTTGTTGTCATTTTTTTGATGGAATTGTGACTAAGTTTATTTTAGCGTATGAAGAAGTGTGCTCTAGTACAATGACAGTAGCTTAAAGAATTATGGAGAAGAATTTAGAATTACTTCAATACCTTTTTCCAGTCTCTGAATTTCTGTCCATTGCGAATCAATCCAGTTTCTTTCAGCCTGACGTTGTGCAGGTGTTTCTTTCTGATATCTATCTTGCTTTTCGAGAAATTCATTGTAAAATCTCATGGCTTTAACTAAAGCTCTACTTCCATGGTATAATCTGTCATCAAAGATTGAATTGATGCAATTATCGACCGCGGTTGAAACCTGCTTTTTGAAATTTACAACCTCTTCCCAAAAAAGATCGCCTAAACGGTATTTCGATAAATCATCCAGAGCCGAAATAAGTGCAGACCTCAGTGATTGGGTATTCCCAGGCAAGTAAACATTCGGCTGCTCAAATTTATTTGCTATCTGGCTAAAAGTTGAATTCATCTGATGATTCCACACATCTTTTGTCTGCTTATCTAAATTTTGGAAATACTGGGTAAGCACTTTTAAGTTAATCGTGCTAAGATCTTGATAAACTAGACCTAGGCTGCGCTTAATAATTTGATCTATTTCCATACAAACAAGATTCATAACGATGGGAATATCTTTAATAAAATCATCCTTTTCTTTCCAGCCAATTCCTTTTTTTTGTTTATTGGCTGTATCAATAAACCACTTCTGTTTTACACGGACATCAAATATTTTATCCCAATAATCTTGAGATTGATCAATCGCCGAATTTTGACATCGCTGCCCTAGTTCATTAATTCTGACATGACAGCCGCTCAGTTCCCCAAGCTGTTGCCATATTTCCTGTTTTGAAGCTTGGATAATCCCAAGTTTACAAGTCCAAACGTCTTCAGCGTGATCGATATCGTTTCGGCATTTTTGCACAACTTTCTCAAGTCTGGTGGCTGATTCCCTCAATTCATCAAACCCAGGCTGGACAGACTTAATTACGGTTGTAGCAGATTTCTTAATTTCTAAGGATTTATCATCATCCGCCGCGACGAGAGCCGAATATTGGGCGATGTTCTGAAATGCTTTCATGAATTCGTTCATCTAAGTAATTCCACTGTAGACTGACAGATTTAACCATAATCATATAATATATTATAATGTGTAAGATTAATCGCTATTCAGGTAAAAAAATATGGTTTTTGTGTTTCCTCCTCACATACAGGCTGGTATCATCTCCGGCACTTATGAAGTCGTGAAGAATAGTGCAGGAGTATTATTGGGAATAGCTAGAGACAGGGCAACAGGTCACTTTGTAGGTGCCGCAATTGGGATGGTTGCCGAGCCGTTGTTAGCTATTCCAGATTTTGTATTAGGTGTAGGGCAAATGGTTCAAACAGATATGGGTTTTAAAGAAACTTACAAAAGACTAGATGTGATTCAGTATGGCTTAAAATCTCTTTCGGCTAATGTGGGCATTCTGTCAGCATCTACTGCCGTCATTGGTGTCGGCGTGGTGGCCATAGCTGCACTGTCAGCCGTTAACCTTCATCAAACCTTGAAAATGAGGGAAGATATTAAGGAATTGAAGCTAACAGTTACACATGGCTTTATTGATATAGCGGCACTGCTGAAAGACGAGAAAGCAGAAGTTATTGCGGAAATCAAACTGTTAGCTGAAAGCATTAATTTTGAGCAACATTGTTTAATCTTAAGTCGAGCTTATCAGAAATTTGCTCAAGCACAGAGACTAATTCAAAATGCTTTATTAATGGAAGATAAACATACCCGAAATTCTACCTTAACAAGCGCACAAAACATTTTAGCCAATGCTTTAGCTGACTATAATAATCCTGACTTATTTAAGGCCACTTGTGCAGTTGGCTATCTTCGTAGAGTTGAATGTGCTTGGGCAATTGAGCAGACAATTTCATTAACTTATCAATTGCTGAACGAGCCTGCGTCTGTAAGTAATTCCCTTTCCCACCTCCAAGAAAGAATACGCCAAGACATTCTCACCGTTATTGAGCGCTGCACAAAAGATGAAATTGATTTTATATTTCCAGAAATCACACGAATTTACAATCAGGATCTAGCAGTTTTAAACTCTTGGCAAAATCAGGTAGATTGGATGCTAAGTTTATCGGCTGATGAGCGTAAACAATTGGCTAGTTTAAATATGGAAACGACACCAGTTTTAAATACTAATCAAGAAGTTGCTATAGTGGCAGAACCAGAAGAAATTGCGCTCTACGAAAACTTGCAGCAAAAATCCCACTTCAAATCACTACGCGATCAATTGCGATTTTTGATAAAACCTAGCTTGCGTCAACAACATGAATCTTATATCAGTCAGAAAGCAACTACCTCTGGCTATAAAGCTTTAGCCCCCTCAAATTGGCAAGAAGTCAATGATTTAACTGTTGCTAATCTTTACTGGTATTTTCAAGGAATGGAGTAGCCGAAATTAGGAGACGGCAGTGCCGTGTCCCTACAATATTTTGGGTAGGGACACGGCATTGCCGTCTCCTCTATATCATTGCGGTTTAACCGGAATTGATATTACTCTTCATTTCAAATAAGGCGTTTTGTTAAAAATCAAGCTCTCCAGAAGACCTTTAAACATTGTTACGACAATTTGGCGATCGTTATCTCTCACAAAAATATCGTAATTGGGACTTGAGTTAATTTCAATCAACCAATATACTCCGTTTTTATCTAGCGCAATGTCAAGCCCCGCATAATTAATCGCCATTTCATCAAAAACAGGTTTAACAAAATCTTCAATCTCCGACATGAGAGCGGGATTAATTATATGTTTGGCTTTTGCACCTTCCCAGTGCAGCGGGCTTAAATTCCCCGCAAATTCAGCCTGATATTTGTCTTTTTCGTACAGCAAAACTAGCTTTTCTTTGCAGAATACAGCCCGATATTCGTGAGCAACTTCGATGTATTCTTGAGCTAGCGCCACATAGTCATAATCTTTGCTGTTGACGTTAAATATAATTTCTAGGGCTGCTTTAATTTGCTCTATAGTTTCACACAAAAAAACATTGTTGCCACCAGCACCGCGATTTCTTTTGAGAATCACCGGGAAAGCAAATTTTTTGTTTACTTCTAAAACAATTGATTCAATATCTGGGAAAGTTAAATATTTTTTATACTTCTCCTCGCAGTGAGGCGAGACAAAACCGAGAGTTCTGGGAGTATTTATCTTGCCGTTTAAGATTTGATAGGTATATTCTTTGTCTTTAAAAATCTCTGCTGCTGACGCGCTGTTAAATGGCGTCATGTAATTGACAAAATAATATTCTTCGCCGCCGTGTTTGATTCTAATCAAGTTTTGGGTAGGATGCAGGATTTCGCAAGGGATATTTAATTCCTCACAAGCTGCCAGCAGGATTTCAATATTCGTTAGCATAATTTGAACAGGATAAATTTTTAGGACTTACGCGCCCTGACCTCAGAAACCCGGTTTCTTAAAACTCGTAGAAACCCGGTTTCTAGCCACCATGGGTAAGCCTTGATTTTTTTCATTCATACTGTACCACAGGAGGAAGCAATGAGACTAAAAGGGCGATCGCTCTTTGCAGAACAACCCTATACCCCTCATGCTGCTACTGCTTCATCCGAGGCAGTCTCCTCTGGCAAAACATACAAATCTACATCAATTGCCGCATTCAATTGATGTACTTTTTCAACAATATATTTATCAAAATGAATCGCTGGGATGCTGCCACTTCTGTAATAAATGACGCAAGAAATCTCGACTTTACAATGCTTACACAACTCTACCAAAGATAGCCATCCCGGTTGAAGTTGTTCCATCACAGATTTAATGTGAGATTCTAAGTCGTCCGACTTGCTAAGTTGAGAATCTACTCTCCAGCCATTGTACTTTTTGCGGATAGTAGCCTTTGAGTGAATTAAATCGCCAATTTTCCAAGTTTTACTTGGTTTTATGCCGACTTTTTCTGTTACCTCTTCTGGAGATAAGTCAGTTCCAATTAAGGCAAAATAAGCGTAAATCTCTGATTCCATCCTCAAACTCCTGTTTAATATGATTAGAAATCATTAATGTTTATATCTGTTGGTTCGCACGGACTCATACCGCCTTTAGGTTTGACATATATGTTTCCATCTCTGTCTTTGTAAAGGTCTTTTTTAGAGGCATTTTCTTCGTTTTTGATTTCGTGTATGTCAATTTCTCCTGTTTTCAATCTCTCAATCTCCTGCTTGGTAAGCAGCTTGTCTTGTCTCCAGTTTCGCTCTTCTGCACTATTCCCTGATATTATTTCCGCTATTCCTTACACCAAAAAAAGCTGAGGTTTGAACATTTCTCTCAAACCTCAAATTGAATCAAATTTTATCCAAACAACCGCTGCTGCCCGTTTGCCGCATCTTTCCCGGCATAAATCTCGCGCGTTCCCTTGGGAATGTAAATCCAATCGAATTCTTGCAAGCGGTTTGTCAAGTTGGAAATACTGACTCCCAATTCATCTCTCATTTTATATAAGTGCGACCATTTTGTTAAATCGCGTCCCTGTCTTTTATCTTCCAAAACAACTCGGGGCATTAACAAACAGCTTGCAAAATATTGGGCTTGCCATTCGATCGACGCAATTTTGGTATTGGCGATCGCACCCCGACAAACAAACGGTTCTTCGACATCAGACGCTGTTTTTTCTCGATCGCCCAAATTGAGTTCCAACTGTTCCACAGTACCGTCTGCTTCGTCTTGATTGACGTGCAGTACCCAGTGGCCGATTTCGTGGGCGATCGTCGATTCGATGAACCCCGGCGGTTTTTCGAGAATCAATTCGTTGATTTCGATTAACCGCTGCTGGGGTAAAATCCTGGCGGCGATCGCACCTTCTTCATCCGGCTCAATGTAGTCCCAAACTACGCCCAAATCCAGAAAATCCGCAACCGTCGTCGCTTCAAAAGGCCATTTCGGAGCAAACTTTTGCGTTTTCTGCATCTGCATCAGGATGTCATTTGCCAAACGCTCGATCGATTCTTTGGGATAGAAGCAATACGGTTTAAAAATACTCACTATCAGGGGCCTCTCTTACGCTTCAAAAGATTGTTTGAGCCAATCTGGATTTTCTTGCATCCGGCGGAAAAGAGCCTGCATTTCCTTCGGATTCTGCTTCAGCAGCGCTTCGTACTGCTGAGGCAGTCTCCCCGCCAAAAAAATCAATTCCTCTTCGTTGATATCGAGATTCCGCGCCAATGCTCGAATTACGTCCTCTTTTGGCGCATAATCGGCGCGATCGTTCTCCAACTTCGACAAATAAGTAAAATCTACACTTAGCATACCTGCTAGCTCACGTTGTGAGTAAGCTTTGTCCTTGCGAGCTTGACGGATCAGTCTTCCAAATGTTTGTTCCACGGTTTTTTGCCTCCTGACAAGCATTCTAGCCTGTTTTGATGAAAAGTTCAACAAAATACTTGACGGGAAAATCAACATGCGTTACTATAAATTTAGTTGACGGTTTAGTCAACTCTTTTGACCGCACTGCTGTGGTAAAAAGTGGAAATAATCTAAAAAACACGCTATATATAGCGCTGCAAACTTGAGAGGAGCGATCGCCACCCGGATCTAAACCCTTGTACGCAGCCAATAAGGAGGAACAGATAGCAAATGCTGAGAACCTGGACAGACACGCATTACAAGCTCGAAGACGATGACTGGCTATACATCGCCACCCACGAAGAACAAAGCTCAGCCTCACTGGTTTGTCCGGGCTACGCGCGGGATGGCGAAGGCTTTAGCATCCACTTCACCCCAGCCCACCTAGAAACCTTAGAGCATTTGCTCACCGCCCTGCGGATTATCAAAGCTCAACAAGAGGCGATGCTGGAGTACAAATATCCCGAACCAAAAGCGACAACACATCTCATTCGGTAATCGGAAGGGGAGATGGGGAGATGGGGAGAATTAGCCAATTACCAATTACCAATTCCCAATTACCAATTCCCAATTCCCAATTCCCAATTCCCAATTACCAATTCCCAATTACCAATTCCCAATTGTCTGTAAATCAATAAAGAACTAAGGAAAAACAACAATGACTACCACAAAAGAAAGACCTACATTTTCAGTATTTGGAGCCAAACCAAGCAATGCTTTGCTAGTACCAGAAATCCCGATCGCAGTACGTAACAATTGCCAAAGCGGCCAATGGGCGATCGGCGATACCGATTACGGTTCCAAGTGTTCGATCACCATCCTCAAATTTGCCAAATTTTTCGGTTCCCTCGGTCAAACTTCCCACACACTTTGGGGTCAACTTTGGTTCGTCGCAGAAACAGGCGAACTCCCCCAAGGAGTTGTCATGGTGACATACATCAAAAACCGCAGTTTGAACGATTTTAACCGTTTAGTCGCATCAGTTCAATCACGCGGCGTAGAGCCAGCAACCGGAATATTTGTTCCCGAATTCGTTAAACATTCCGGTCAAAAACCAGACGACAGCGGAGTAGTAAAACCAATCAATTACTACAGTTTAAAATGGTCGTGGATGGAGCGAAAAGACTGGGCAGTTATCGATCAAGCCGCAGCAGTTTTGTCCGATCCGAGCAATCAATCGCGGATGATTGACTTAGAAGGAACCAGGGCTATGATCTGTTTAGATAACCTACCAGCAGCACAAGTTGCGTCCTTGATGGCCGCTCACACTAGCGGTGAAAGCGATGCTATTGCTTTGAATTCTAACGGCGGTATGTCGCTACCGTCAGCGGAAGATAGAGCAACTGCTGACTTGTTCTAATTTTGTGGAAAAGGCGCGATTTAATCGCGCTTTTTCCGTAACTGTGACAACGAAGAGTAAAATGAAAAAAGTCACTAAAATTAAAAGCAAACCAAACCTGCAAGAAAGCCGTTTGAAAGAGAATTTCGAGATGCTCGATCGCATTCGGGATGATACAATCAACGACATCGAAAGTCTTACCGAAGACTTCCAGCACATGACTTTAGTTGCCGAATCTATCCGGCGGAATTACCGAGCTTTGCTTTCGGAAAATCAACTGCTAAAAAACACGCTTTTAAGTATACTTGAGGAGTGCGAATGCTGGCAAAGCAATCGGTGCGATCGCTGCCAAAAAATTCTCAAATCTCTAGACAGCAATAATCCCGAATTTCCACCGAATGCAGCCAAAGAATACCGAGCTATTCTCAGCCAACTGCGGAACTTAGAATAGCTCAAAACGTCTTACAAACCAACCCTGCAAAAATTTGAATCAGGAGCAACAAACCTTATGACACTAGCAACAGCCAAAGATAGCAAAACCAAGATTTTGCAAAATTTTCAGCAGATTTTAGCAGACAAAAAAAAGATTGAATCTAAAGTCGAAACTAAGGAACAGTCAGCCGAAAAAGCCAAAAGCAAACAACTCCTAGAAGTTGCTTCTACCTACACAATAGACAGTATTGTTAAAGGCTTGGCAGACTTGCAATTAGATTTCGGTAGCATCACCAGCGGACTTTCGGAAAAACTGAAGGCGGAATCTGCGAAATTAGATGAATTAAAACGGGCGATCGAAATTGAAGCCGAACAATTGCAAGAGTTGCAGCAAGTTAGAGTTGTAGCAGACGCTCTCCACATTTTAACTCAAGAGCACCGGGAAAAACTGACGCTCCTCGAACAAAACGCCGCCAACCAGCGCGAAGTCCTGGAAAAAGATACAACCCAAAAGCGCAAGATTTGGGAAAAAGAACAGCAAGAATTTGATGCAGCATTTCAAGAACAAACTGCACTCACAACTAAACAGCGCCAGCAGGAAACAGCCGATTATCAATACGAATTGCAGCGCGATCGCAAAATTGAAACCGACGAATACGAAGAAACGAAGCGCAAACTAGAACGGGAATTGCAAGAATCTACCCGCGAAAAAGACAAAAACTGGGCGGAAAGAGAAAAAGCCCTCAGCGACAATCAAGCGGAGTTTGAAGAGAATCAAAGGAAAGCCGCTGGATTTGAAGAAGAACTCAAACAGGCTTATATGAAAGCCAAAGAAGAAGCTATTCAAGAAGTTTCGCGCGAAGCTAAAGTCAAGGCAGATTTAGCGGACAAGGAATGGGAAGGAAGCAAGCAGGGATATGAGTTGAAAGTGCAATCTTTACAGCAGACAATTGCGCGGCAAACTGAACAAATTGCTGAGATTTCCGCGCAACTGCAAGCTACGATGAAGCAAGCGCAAGATTTGGCAATGAAAGCTTTTGCGAGCAAAGCTTAAAGATTACTCGGCGGTTGAAACCGCGACTACACAAACGAAGTCCGCGCAACGCGAGACTAAGAATTAGAATTGAAACCAGACCAAATTTGCCCAACTATTAAGAGATGGAAAGTTGTGAACAAAAAAGTTAGCGACAAAAGCACCAAGGCTGAAATCTTAGAAGCGTACAAGGAAGCCGCGCAAGAAAAAGCTGCATTAGAATTGCAAATCAAACAGCTAAATGCTTCCCCAAAGCAAGCAGCAGTTCCTGAAAAACTTATTGTGGAGGCACAAAAATCAATGGTTTTAACTCAAACTCAACAAAAAATGCAGTCCACAATCGACAATCTGATTTTGCTGCAATTTGGCTTTGGTGGCGCTGTCAGCGAGTTGTCTGAAAAGTTAACTTCCGAAGCTACTAAATTGGAAGAATTGCGGCGCGTTGTGGGGGAGGAAGTTCAACAACTGCAAGAGTTGCACAGTTTAGAAGATGTTGCGGAAGATACGCTGGATAATTTAATTCAGCAGTACGAAGAAAGTGCGAAAACTTTTACTGACGAACTCAGCGAACGGCGCGAAACTGTTGAACAGGAGTTGTTAGAACTGCGGCTGGCTTGGGAAAAAGAGCAGGAATTGCAAAAGTTGACGGTTACAGAACGTAATGATAATCAGCAAAAAGATCGCAGCCGGGATGAGGAGTTGTATGATTACGATCTGAATCTTCAGCGAAATCTTGATATCGAAGAATACGAACAGCGCCAGCAAAGGCTTTATCAAGAAATTGAAGAGTTTCGCCAGGAACAGGAGAAACAGTGGGCGGAACGCGAAAAATCTATTTCGGAACGGGAAAGTTTGTCTGCGGATGTTAAGGCTAAGGTGGAAGCTTTTCCGAAGGAATTGGAAGCTAATATCAAGAATGGGAAGGATACTGGTCGCAATATTGGCAATTATCAAGCTAAGGTTAAGGCGGATTTGTTGGCTAAAGATATTGAAGGACAAAAGCAAAATTATGAACTGCAAATTCAAGGGATGTTGCAGACTATTCAAAATCAAGATGCGCGGCTTGCTAGTTTGTCACAGCAACTTGATTCTGCTTTGAAACAGGTTCAAGATTTGGCTGTGAAGGCGATTGAGGGTTCGTCGAATTTGAGTTCTTTCCAAGCTGTGAGGGAAATTGCGATCGAACAAGCTAAGACTCAGCAGAAAAATAAGTAGATACAGCGCTTTTAGGAGTTAATTAGGTTGCTTTAGATACCCGATTTCTTGAAGAAGTCGGGTATCTGGGTATTGAATGGAGAGATTTTTGCGATCGCCCGCTTCTTGTGCAAAAATATAAGTATTTAGGATTAGGACAACTGCTATGCTTGATACTAACAACTTTGAACGGCGGGATATTCCGATATATTCTATCCCTCAAGCAGCACAATATCTCAGGCTGCGAAGAGATATGTTGCGACATTGGGTTGTTGGCTGGTACTCGCAAACAAAAACGGACAAGCACTTCTTTGAGCCGTTGATTGAGTTACCTCAACACAACAATTTTGAACGGCTTCCCCAGTCCAAAACTACACTACTTTCTTTCACAAATTTGGTAGAGGCTCATGTCTTGATGGCCATTTTTAAAGCTACTGGCTTCTCCCGAAAACAACTTAGCACCACTCTCAAATGTGTCAACCGTAATTTTTCTACTCCTCACTTATATGCTCGAATTGAGTTTCAAGTCGAGGGAATTGCTGTTTTGTTTGAGAAATTCGGACAGAAGCTTGCAGCCTCCGGCAGGGAACAGGAAGCGAGGCAGATTCTAGACATTTATTTCGATCGCATTGTACGAGATGAAGCTGGATTACCTGTCAAACTCTTCCCTTTCACGAAGCTACCAGGTTCCGACGAACCTAAAACAGTGATGATTGACCCCAGAATCTCCTTTGGCCGCCCTGTTTTGGCTGGAACTGGCATTCCCACAGCTATGCTGGCAGAACGTTACAAAGCGGGTGATTCCATAGATGAACTTGCTGAGGACTATAATTGCGATCGGCTCCAAATAGAGGAAGGTATTCGCTGCGAACTTCCGCTAGTAGCATGAATGAGATATTTTTCATCGATCGATGTTTAGGAACAAAACTGGCAGATTCGTTACGAAATGCGGGGGCGACAGTAGAAATTCATGACGATCGTTTTAAGCAAGATGTCAAGGATGAGGATTGGCTGAGGATAGTTGGAGAAAGCAATTGGGTTGTACTTACAAAGGACAAGAAAATTGCTAGCCGTCCTTTGGAGTTATTGGCTGTGGCTCAAGGTAATGTACGGCTGTTTGCATTTGTGGGTAGCGATGTTTCTGGAGTTGTAGTGGCACAAGCTTTTGTAAATGCCTTAGAAAATATGCAACGATTTATTCGGGGGAATCAAGCACCTTTTATTGCTAAGGTGTACCAGTCTGGTTTGGTAAAGCCCTGCAAAAACCAAAAGGAACTTTTGAGAATCCTCCCTAAAACCAGTGAGTAAATCATCTCAAAGTTAATCTCGATTAGTCCAGTTTATAAACTGTCTACTCCCTTCCAGGCTCAAAGAGTATGAAAACCTATCTACAGGGTTGTAGTTTTTAATCAAAAGCCCGATCGCCCTGTGCACTTCTAGAAACTGTCCTTTGTTCTCCTGACTGCTTCATTCACGCTCATTATTGTATAAGTTAATCAACCAAAAAATATATTTGGGGCTTAAAGATTATGTCACAACAAATCATACGTCAAAAAGATACTAATGCTTGGATTCTTCAGTGCTGGGTTTCTTTTATTGTTGCCATTTCTGCAACTACTGTTGGTGTGATTTATTTACAGGTAGATCCTTGGCAAAAGGCTTTTATGGGTATGGGTTTAACTTTTTCTGTCGGCTCGTCTTTTACTTTAGCAAAAACCATTCGCGATAACAATGAGTCAACAAGATTGACTGCGAGAATCGACGAAGCGAGAGTTGAGAAAATTCTCGCGGAACATCATCCTCTCAAATGAATTTGAATGATAGAATGTATACAAAAACAGCCCGCGCGGGCTGTTTTTGTTGAGCTTGATGGGAAAATCTGGGGATTTCAATGGCTACCTTTGAACTGACGATCGCCCTTATTTTTTTGGCGCTGGCGAATTCCGGCCTGAACCGTAGCCATATCTACGGGAAAACCAACGACAGGAATCACCTGATCCTTGCGTTCTTCTTCCAGATTTTTGAGTTCGGTGTAATCAACCCAGTGAATGCAATTTACCGGACAAGTGTCGATCGCCTCAGCAATCAACTCTTCAGAATCCCCGTCTTGTCGAACTACGCGCGATCGCCCGTAATCCGGCTCAATGTAGAAAGTATTGCGAGCAACATGAGCGCAGTGCTTGCAGCCAATGCAGGTAATCTCATCAACATAGACACCTTTTTGGCGAAACACACCGCCCAATTCCGGTTCCAAACCAGAGCGATCGGGCGCATCCCGCAAAAATCCGCCCAACTCCGGCTCCAAACCAGTGCGATCGCTTGCTGTATCTATTCCGAGTCCAGAAAGCTCAGACATTTAGATCCCTCAGAATAATCAATAAGTCCAGGCGGACTCGAACGAGACTTGAATTGCAAAAATCGGTTTGTAGTAAAGACTTCAGTCCTTTCTTTCCCCGATCGCCAGCAACGACTTGCATTCCTGGCTGCGAACAATCTGTAAATTATTAAGCACACCAGCGCTGAACCACCAAGCGGATCGAACCGTCTTGATTTTGCTTTTGCTCAGAAACTTGGAAACCCTGCTTAGCGCTTTCATTCACCACAGTATGGTAAGCGTAGCGCTGAGTCACCTTATTCAGAAAACGGTCTACAGACCAAGCTTGCTGCCAAAATTGCAAATCGGCCACCAATTCATACTCAGTCCCGTTCCAGCTAAAACCTAAGTCATAGCCGTTTTCTTGCTCGATTACCACCTCAGCAGTGCTGGTGAGGCCGCGATAGCCGCGCACCTCAGTCGGGCCCGACTTCCAGTCGATACCCAAATCAGTTAAAGCAGCTTCCAAAGAATTCAAATTGCGGATCTGGGTCTTAATTTGGCTAAAGTGTGACATGGTGATTCCAAAAAAAATTTAAGTGAACTCAACAAAAAAGATTACCAATCGCTAAAAGCCACTTGGGCCGTCGCTTCGGCTGACTGATTGAGCGCAAGCGCGAAATATTCAGATGTTGACTCTTGATGAAGCACCACGCCAAGCTGGGCTTCTATAGCAGCAGTTACCTCAGCGCAGGAAGCACCGACAATGCCGGTGACTGTTTCCTGTACGCGGCCATCTGGATAAATCACAAATTCTAGTGTTTCCATAATCCGGGCTGACTGAATAGGAACGATGAAATCAGACACCGACGCCAGCAAGCTTGGTACGATGCCTCCTGAAGTCGCTTCTTGAGAGTTGGCTGACTCGCCACTATATCAATTTTGACTAATTGATAGGTTTTGAGTCACAACTTAACAGAACTTATTAATATGTAGGAGCAATACGTCAGTGTTATGTAAAGTTTCGCGTACATTGGCACATCAGTCAAGTCGATCAATTTGAGATTTGAGATTTGAGATTGAGGAAGAAGGCAGAAAAAAGAGGGGATGAACCGCAGAGGGCGCAGAGGGCGCAGAGGGAAGAAGGCAGAAGGTAAGAGGCAAAAGTATAAATTCCCCATCTCGCCATCTAATTCTCTCTGGGGTCTAAAACGTCTCGCAGGCCATCGCCCAAAAGGTTGAAACCCAGAACAGTCAAGGTAATCAGCAAACCGGGAAACAAAATAGTCCAAGGAGAAGAAAGAGCGTATCCGCCCTTAAAAGCATCAGAAAGCATCGTCCCCAACTCAGGAACCGGCGGCTGTGCGCCCAAACCCAAAAAACCTAAACCAGCAGCTTCTAGCGTCGCTGTACCAGTCGAAAGAGTTGCTTGTACAACTAGCGGCGCGAGACTTCCCGGCAAAATGTGGCGAAAAATAATCCGTAAGTCGCTGGCGCCCAAGGCCTTGACAGCCAAAACAAATTCTTGTTCCCGAAGCGATAGCACCATGCTGCGAGTGAGGCGGATGTAAATCGGAATTTGCACGAGGCTGACGGCGATAATTACGCTTTGCAGGCTCGGCCCGGTGACGGTAACAACGCCGATCGCCAGTAAGATCGAAGGAAAGGCTAGCAAAATATCCGCCAAAATCCCGATCGCCATTTCAGCCCATCCGCGAAAATACCCAGCAAAGAGCCCCAACAGCGATCCGACAAACAACCCCGCAGCCACAGAAACCAGGCTGACAAGCAAAGATATCCCCAATCCGTGCCACACCCGCACCAACAAATCTCGCCCCAAACTGTCGGTGCCGAACCAATGTTTGACACTAGGAGCCACTAATCTGGACAAATAATCGCGATCGACCGCAGCATCGTAGGGGGAAATTACAGGGGCTAACAGTGCCAAAAGAATCAGCGCTAAGGTCAAAATTAAGCCGATTTTCCCGGAGGTCGATCGGCAAAATCGCTGCCAAGCTGCTTGTGGAAATACTAAGTTTTTATTCCATCTTCGATTTTCCATCTTTTGCTGTCACCAAAAAAACTGAGGACTTGGGCAACTACTAGGATAAATTCACGAGCGCGATCGCAGAAATACGTTAACAGGACTTGCTCCAGGGAGACCAAAAACTCGGTGCATTACCGTCCATATCCCATTGCATTTTTCGCCCCAAATGACCAATGCCTGAGCTCTTCCTTAAAGACCCTTTAAGATATAGAGAACAAGATAAATTTAAGAGCACAATGACATCAACCCTACTCAAAACCTCAGCTCGATCGCCCCTGAACGCTCCAACAGTGCGCCATTTCCCCAACGGCCTCACAGTTATAGCCGAACACTTACCAGTTGATGCCGTCAACCTCAGCGTGTGGATGAATTTAGGCTCAGCCGTCGAATCCGACGAAATCAACGGCATGGCTCACTTTTTAGAACACATGATTTTTAAGGGAACTCCCAGCATTCAGAGTGGAGAATTTGAACGGGCGATCGAAGAACGCGGCGCTGTCACCAATGCTGCCACCAGCCAAGATTACACTAACTATTACATCACCACAGCCCCTAAAGATTTTGCCGAACTAGCCCCCCTGCAAGTCGATGTGTTGCTCAACGCCAGCATTCCAGACGATGCCTTCGATCGCGAACGGCTGGTAGTATTGGAAGAAATCAGACGATCGGAAGACAATCCCCGTCGCCGCACCTATCAGCGATCGATGCAATTAGCCTTTGAAGTCTTGCCCTACAAGCGACCGGTACTCGGCCCGACTTCCGTCATCGAACAGTTGACAGCGCAACAAATGCGGGATTTCCACAGCAGCAGATATCACCCAGGAGCCATGACAGCCGTAGCTGTAGGCAATTTGCCAGTCGATCAACTAATAGAAATTGTCGCAGAGAGTTTTGCAGCAAAAAGCACAGCACAAAACAACAAAATAAATGTGCCTGCTGTCGGCAAATTTCACCCAGAACCCCAAATCCTGAACTACGGCCAAGAATCGCCCTTTACAGAAACAGTCCGCCGCGAATTTGTAGACTCTGCCCTTCAGCAAGCCCGACTGATCGTGATGTGGCGAGTGCCAGGTTTCATGGAAATGTCAGAAACTTATGCCCTCGACGTTTTGGCGACAATATTGGGTCACGGCCGCACAACTCGCTTGGTTCATGATTTGCGCGAAGAAAAAGGGCTAGTCTCGTCAATTTCGGTCAGCAACATGACTCAGCGACTCGGCGGCGTATTCTCGATTTCCGCTCAACTAGCAACAGAAAACTTGGCAGCAGTGGAAGCTGCGATCGTCCAACACATCCGCACTCTCCAAACCGAACTGGTGACAGATGCCGAAATTTCCCGCATCCGCACTCAAGTAGCAAATCGGTTTATCTTTGGTAACGAAACTCCGAGCGATCGAGCAAGTTTGTACGGTTACTATCAGTCGATGGTAGGAGATATCGCTCCCGCCCTCAACTATGCCGCCTGCATCCAAGCTCAGACTGCCGAGGATCTCCGAGAAGCCGCCGTCAAATATCTGTCTCCCGACGCAATGGGTGTTGTGGTAATTCGCCCGGACGAAGCATAAATCCGACGATCGCCTCAACAGGGGAATTCTTCCCTCCCTCTGGTTTTGAGGCATCCAACGGCCTTCGGCATTCTGCCGAAACAATGTCAACGGATACCAGGGATTTTTAGTCAATAGTGCGTGAAATTCGATCGGTTCTCGCCTTGAAGGTTTTGTATCAAATCATTAATATGAAGCCTTTAAGGTACGGACGATCGGCAAAATTACCGTAATTTTATGAAACAATAAACTGGGAATTATTGACGAGCCAGCAATTTAGTCTAGGGAAACCAGATTGATCGGCGATCGTAATTCTAAAATCTAAAATCTAAAATCTAAAATCGATTGAGCGACAAAATTACCGTAATTTCATGAGACGATAAACTGGGAATTATTGACGAGCCAGCAATTTAGTCTAGGGGAAACCAGATTGCTCGGCGCTCGTAAATCTCAAATCTCAAATCGATTGACAGGGGCACTCAAGCATGAAATTACAAAACTTTCTCAACTCAAAAATTAGGTACGATGCCAAAGCAATTGCTGCAGACGACGAACTCAGTGGCCAAATTCAAAGCCGCCTCATTGACCTGGGCTTACTGAAACCTCCCGTAGACGGAATTTTTGGCCCTCTCTCTACCGCCACCCTCCACCGATTTCAAACTCTGATGAAGTGCGGCGAACCGGGTTTTTTGGGAGCAGTCACAGCCAAAAAGCTGATTGAAACCAAACCAGAGGAGATTCCCACACATCCCCTGATCCTGAAAACGCTCAGAGACACGATTTTTAAATCAAAACCGCTGGCGTCTTCTCAAATTCAGGACTCGGAAAAACAAGTAATACCAGCCGGAAAAGAGTTTGAGATCTTGGCTTTTGCTCCGGCTCGCGGTCACATCAGAGTTGCTCTCCGCAACGAGTCTTTCAAAGATTCAGGGATTTGGTATGTTTTCGGAGCACACGCTCAAATTACTCAAGACGGCGTTCTGTTTTTTCCCAAACCGAATCCCCCAACTGTCAGGCTTGGCATTCCTTATCTATCGCAAATGGATAACTTGAATAATCCTACAGGTTCTTGCAATGTAACTTCATTAGCGATGTGTATGGACTTTTTGAGGGTGCCACGGCGCAAACAAACCGGGCAATATGAAGACGAACTCTACGAATATGCGATCGCCAAAGGTTATAGTCGCTGGGACCCCTACGATTTAGCAAAGATTGTTAGAGATTACGGCGCTCAAGATTTCTTTACCGAGAATGCAACTATTGATGACATTCAAGATTGGCTAGCCAGCGGAAATCCCGCTGTCATCCATGGATACTTCACGTCTTTCGGTCACATTATAGTTGCATCAGGCTACGACAGCGAGGGATTCTTCGTCCACGATCCCTATGGTGAGTGGTTCCGAAGTGGCTACGATACAAGTGTCAGCGGTGCTTACTTGCACTATAATTACCGCTTAATCCGCAGCCTCTGTATGCCTGACGGTAATTTTTGGGTTCATTTTATCTCGAAGTAATTGTTAAGAGTCAGTTGACAGTTGACAGTTGATAGTTGACAGTTGACAGTTGATAGTTGACAGTTGATAGTTGATAGTTGATAGTTGATAGTTGACAAATGTAAACGGGAGCATCTCATTCTTATAAAAAGCATTTGTTTTATTATAGTGCGAGCTTAATAACTCGCGAGTTGTACAATACGCGATCGGGGACAGCACTATAAATGCAAAACTGAGATGCTCCAACTGTCAACTGTCAACTGTCAACTGATTTTCATGCTCAAATCCAGCCAAGTCGATCGCGTAATTGGAGCACTGGTTGAAATATAATCAACTCCGGTTTCGGCTACACTCCTAATTGTGTCTAAAGTAACATTGCCGGAAGCTTCGATTTTTACTCGATCGCTCTTTTGGCGAATTATTGCCACAGCCTGCCGCATTAAGTCATAGGACATATTATCTAACATGATAATATCCGCCTTGTGCTGCAATGCTGTCTGCACTTCGGCGAGGGTTTCGGTTTCGACTTCGATTGTCAGCGGATAGGGGATAGAATTGCGAATTAGGGCGATCGCCTCAGTAATTCCGCCAGCCGCCGCGATATGATTGTCTTTAATCATCACTGCGTCATCCAATCCCATCCGATGATTGCAAGCGCCGCCGACTTGAGTTGCGTATTTTTCCAACAATCTCAACCCCGGTGTTGTCTTGCGCGTATCCACCAATTGCACGGGTAAATCGGCAATTTTGTCAACATATTTTTGAGTTAAAGTAGCGATGCCGCTCAAACGCATTGCCAAGTTTAATGCTACTCTTTCTCCGGTTAGCAGCGCGTCGAAGTTGCCGGAAATATCGGCAATTACTTCTCCTTTTTCGCACAGCTTCCCTTCGGGTACTTGGGGGATGAAACTGAGGCTGCTATCTAAAAGTTTAAATGTGCGATCGGCAATTGGCAATCCGGCTATGACTCCTGCTTCTTTGACTATCCATTTAGCAGTACCCTGGATGCTGGCTGCGGGAAATAAGGCCGATGTTGTGCGATCGCCCCTACCGATATCTTCTAGCAGCCAGTTGTGCAGTAGGGAGTCTAAAACTATCCAAGGTGGCAATATTGCTGTCATGTTTTCTTTGTGATTCCTGCTACTAGGAACGATAGTCGATCGGGCGGTTTTAGGCAAGTTGCAAGATAGTGATGGTGTTGGTGCGATTTTGGGCGATCGCACTACATAATGGGCTATTCTGTTGCTGACATTGGGTTTTGGTGGTTTAATGGAGTAGATGGGCGATCGCGAGCAGAAACCATGATACAGCCAGTCATTTTAGAAAAATTAGCAGAACTCCCTGAGTCTCTTCAGACAGAAGTGCTTCATTATATTGAGTATTTGATTGAAAAGCAGGCTAAAAACTTAAGTCAAGAAAAGCCGACAAAGCGAGGCGGACTTGGAATTTGGAAAGATAAAATCTGGATGTCTGATGATTTTGATGAACCTCTCGAAGATTTAAAGGATTATATGTAAACGAGTCTCCTGTTGACAACGTTGGGTATTGGTGCTTTGATGGGATAAATGGGTTTACTTTGGTATCAAAAAAAGATTGAGCCTCTTAAGGCAGTTCATCTGACTCATATAGGGTTAACTAATTGCCGTGAATATCACATCAGGTATGGATGCAGGTATGGATAATAGTGAGCTACAGAAAAGGCACTTTGCTGCTCTTAAACAGAAATATCAAGTAGGTCAGTATAATAGTGGTGTATCTGATAGTTTCCTATATCTGATACTGAGAAAAGCCGACCTGGGAATTCAGGTCACAAACCTAGACTTTCAATGGCTAACAGAGAATCGCCTTGTCGGAACCGTTGAAATCATTTCTTTACAGCAATACCAAGCAGAAGACAAGAAGAGGCTAGAAGCTGAATTTCTACAACTGCGAACTAAGTACCATATTCCAAAACAGTTAGAGATTCCAATCTCCAGCCCAGTCTATTCAATACTTTGGAAATTAGATCCTGGGTATAGCCTTACAGATTCAGATTTGGAACTACTAAATAATCATGGTCTTGTAGACACAATAACTTTAATTCAAGATATTCGTAACTTTTCAAAACTCAAAATTAACTATAAAGCGACTAAGAATCTAAACCAATTTCCTGAAGAGCCTCTGTATTCAATTCTGAAAAAGCTTGATGCGAGAGAGCAATTATCTAACTCCGAAGCTGAATGGCTTTTAGAATTAGATTTTGGAGAAACACTAGAAATTCATTGGCAGCAAGAGGATGAAAGGAAAGCTGAAATTGAATTTTCAGAACTAAAGTCTAAATATCAGATTGATTCTCACCCAGATACTTCTATTTCTAGTCCACTATATTCTATTTTGAGCAAATTCAACTCAGAATTAGAATTAGAGCCTAGTGAATGTGAATGGTTGAAGCAGCAAAACTTGAGCGAGTTAATTTCAATCGATCGAGAGCGTAAGGACAGAAGATTCTTTGCGGAACTTAAAAATAAATACAAAGCCACTCAATATCAAAGCTCAGAACCTTCGAGCCGTTTATTTTTAATCCTTAGAATTTTTGAGATTAGTGAATCAAAAACTTCCAACCCTTCTGAGGAATCGAAAGTATTGATTGACGAAAAAGATATTCAGTGGTTGTCAGAAGAAGGACTTGTTGAGACAGTAGATATTGCCAAACAGATCCACTTCAGGACATTAAAAACCAAGTATCAGATTGTGGGTCAATTAGCGCTCGACCCATTTTATGAAATTATGCTCAAACTTGAGCGAGAGGAACGACTCGACCCAAAACAAGTCATTCAATTAATTGAAGAAGGTCGTCTTGCTCGACATGGAAAGATAGCGATCGCCTACTACAGATTAGAAGCAATATTTTGCGAAAAAGAACATCAACGAACTGGAAACAGATGGAAGCTACCGAGTGCAAGTAGTAACTGGCGGAAGGCAGATGAGCCGGAAAAAGCTCTAAAAGTAACAGAAAATGTGAACTGGAACAAAGTACAAGAATCTGACCTGAAATCAGCTCTGTGGGTAACTAGAGGTGCAGCATTTCGGGATCTTAATCAACTAGATGAAGCAGAAAATTGTGCAACGCAAGCAAGAGAATGTCACCCTGATAGTCACCAACCCTATACCCTTATGGGAGCAATTTGTTACGACCGAGGTGAATATGCGGATGGTGATAATTGGTTTGAACTGGCCGCAGAACGTGGGGCTGACGATACCGATGACGAAATTGAAAGAATTGTCAGAATGACAAAAGACAAGGATAAACGTAGAGAAGTTGCAGAGTATCTTCTGAGTAAAGATTCAAATCGCTATAAATGGGCAAATTCGTATCTAAAGTAGGAAGAACTATGGAAGCATCGAAAAGGTCTGCCTCTACCAGTATCCTGACGGCTCATATAGGTGCAAAGGAAAAGGCAAGATGATCGCCCACTCTTGAATGCTAAAATAAGGTCTATCGCTTAAAACAAATGATTAATCAGCCAGCCGGAGAGCGAATATCAGCAACTCCTACTCAACAAGTAGCCGATCGCCCTTAAAGAAACAAACTAATATCAACTTGGAAAAAATCAGCTAATTTCCGGGCTTCATCTATTTCGATCGCCCTTCCACTAACAAAAACTTTCTCAACCTCAGTTTCCGTTCCCAAAACAGGAATCAGATCGGATTTGTCCAAATCTCTCGCATCCATTAAATGTTGCAACATTGAAGCAGCATTTGCTGGGGGAATTGGATAATTTTCAGCTTCAAATTTTTCAATCAGCGTTATCAAAAGCTCCAGAAATAGCTCTTCCTCCTGCGATCGCATAGGGCCGTGTTCCAGTTCGCAAGCGAGAGCGATCGCGGCCTCGTTTTCTGCTTCATTTGCGATCGGTTGTGGTTGATACCGAACAAGTAAATCTGTATAAAATTTTGCATCAAAAGTACGGAGCATTTTTCCACTCATCCTTACTTACACCATATTCCAGGTTTATTAAGTACAGTAGCAGCTATATTGTGTGGTACGTGTAATGTAGGGTGCGCCGCTGTTTTTTTATAGTTCAATGGAACTTGCAGATTGTTAATGGCAACGCACCTTACTTACAACAAAATTGTGTGTACCGCATATAAATGGAATATGCTGTATCTACTTCAATATCATCCAAAGCTGGTTGAAGATGTTTCCGATTCCGCAATAATCTTTGGGATTTCCTAGGCTGATTTCTTTGATGAATTTCTTTCTCATTCCTATTTCTCAAACCAATTTTACCCCTGATTACCTCTTTTCCTCTGCTTAGAGTGACAGAAGAGCGCTAATCGGGCTATCTTGTATATTCCTAAAAATTGCGGTGTTTGAAATGTTTAGGCTCAGTTTCTCCCTCGAAAGCGTACTGGCATTCGATCTGACGGATAAATTAACAGGTTTTGCTGTAATTCTTCTAGAGAAGAACGACCGTTGACTAACTCCCAATCGAAGTGGCGCACCAATAATGCTAACATCATTGTTGCTTCCAGCATTGATAGATGCTCTCCTAAGCAACGATGCGAGCCTGAGCCAAAGTCTATCATTGGCAGTGAACTTGTTTCCTTATTCTTGTCTAGCCAACGTTCGGGCAGAAATTCCTCTGGGTTAGCATAAACTTCAGGATCTCTTCCGGCTGCAAGCATTGACCAGGATACTCTCGTGCCACGCGGAATCACTGTACCCTCAATTAGAGTATCCCGTTGAGCCTCCAATGGACTTGAGCCAGAGGCAACTGAATAAAGGCGCAGTGTTTCTTTGATAATGGCACGAATATAAGCCAATTCTTTGAGATTTTTTAGGTTAATCCCACTTTCTTTTTGCCAAGCTTGGTCAACGATATCTCGTGCTTGTTGAAAAACTCTTGGATTTAAGCTCAACTCTCCAAGTGCAAAGGATAAAGTATGGGCTGTGGTGTCAGTCCCAGCTATTAATAGTTCAATCGATTCTGATATTAAGGTTTCGCGATCATATTTTGGTTCTTTAGCCGCAATTTTGACTAACATTGATTCCCTAAACAAACTACTGACTTGTGGGAAATCAGTTTGATTTTGTTCTCTCATCTGTAAAGCTAAGTCAACGCGGGGAGTAAGGACTTCCGTTAAATATCGCCTTGCTGCCCAATAATCCCGTGAATTCTGAGTTGGCAAATATTTCATCCATCTTTTCTCCCCCGTAGCTTGTCGCAGAAAACGATAGCCTACAATAGACATCGCTTCGTACAGGTTGCTAACTTCCAGGGCGGGGCCTTCCTGACTGGTACTATTTTTATCTACAGGAATACCTAGTACCAAAGAGGAAATCACCCGCATTGTTAGTTCCACAAACAGAGGATCTACCTCCACTTCTTTTGGGGGTGCAACTTGTTTGAGCGTCTCAATGACTTGTTCGCAAGCTTGGCTAATTATTTCCAGATATTTGGAAAGATTGCTCGAACTAAATTCCGGATTCCAAGCCTTGCGTCGCCACTGCCACTCCGTTCCAGTTTCTCCGAGCATAATAGAACCACTGATATCGTTCCATGCTTCGCGTAATTGCTTGGGTCTAATTAAGCTACCATCTCTCATTCCATTGATAATGGTATCTTCAATTACTTTTGGTTTACTTAAAATCACAGATGGAGTCCTGCCATTCCAGATGACGTACATCGGGCCTAACTGCTGGCTCCAATCAAAAAATAGCTGAAATAATTTCTTCTGTTTTACTGCTACTAATATTTGTGGCAGATTTCCTAACACCCAATATTGGGGAGGCGACGGGAGTGATTGTAGCGATTTATACGTTTCCTTTCCTTTCCACCATCGCCAACTCAGTATAGACGCTATGCTAGTAAAGCCTAATACTATTACTAAATATGACAAGAAGGAAGAAGAACCATTTATTTGATAAGTAATGCTTTGAAACATAAATCTGCCAAAGTCGATAGTTTTTTATTACCCATATACTACCTTGAAATGGAGATTAAGTAAGTCAACCTAATTAAAGATAAAACGTTCGACTGGGTAATTGCCTGATGTGGCTCTAGCATTAATTCCTTTTCCAATAGGCAACAAGCTCTGGACTTACGCACTTGTCATATTATAAACATCTGTAACTCACCAAAAAATTAAAGCCCTTTTCCGTTGTTGCGGGAAAAGAGCTTTAATTTATGATTAACCTGGCACTGAGCTATTTTACCGGGCAG
>NZ_JAUBRH010000018.1:62155-110220 GCF_036701775.1 Microcoleus sp. N9_A2
ACACCCTGCTCTCGGCGAATTTTCCCGTCCTTTACAAACCACGCGACGACCTGCTTAACTGTTAATTGCTCGATCGCGCTTTCAGATTCTGCCGCAATTTGCTTCAACGGTCGCAAAGACGCCACCACCAAATTCGTAAAAAAGTTCTCAAAACTAGCATCAACTTGAATCGACCGTTGAATGCTCTCATCATTCTTAATCCAATCCATCACCTGCTGGTTAGACACATCAGTTATCGGCAAACCAGTCTCCCCAGCAATTTGCTTGAGCACCCTCAAACCATAAATTGCCAATCGAGTCGAAAACTTTTCCTTCGACGACAGCAGCGCCATATCAACTTCGGCGCACTCTTCCGGCTTTAAAAAATCTGCTAATGGTTCCATAGTTATTTGTTGACTGTTGACTGTTGACTGTTGAATAACTAATAACTAATAACAACTACTGACTACTGACTACTGACTACTGACTACTTCCTTCTTTCTAGCAATCAAATAACCGCAGCGGTGTTCCCCATCAATAATCCAGTGAGTCCGCTCCACAATACAATCCGGCAAAACCCCCGCAAACATTTCCAACTCATTGCCGCAAACACTCGGAAAAGTTTCCGCCACATTAGAAATAGCACAGTTGTGTTCCATCAACACAAATCGATCGCCCTTAACATCGCGATCGCACATTCCAACCTCTACAGATTCTACAGGATAACACTCAGCCATATAACCTTCAGCCCTGCGGAGTTCCACCAACTTAGTCACCCGCTCTTGCAGCGAACCCGCACCCACCAGCCGCCGGTAGTCCGTAGCCTTGCGCTGCCACTGTTTTCGCAGGATACTAATCACTTGCTCGCGGCCGACAGTTTCCGCCAAAGTATCCAAAAAAGACACAGCAAAATCGCCGTAACGATTCGGGAATCGATCGCGCCCCAGACTGGTAAGCTCATAAATATGCTGCGGTCGCCCCATACCAGCCTGAACCGACTGATACTGAATGAGCCCCTCCGCTTCCAAATCCTTCAAGTGACGGCGAATCGCCTGCGGGCTGATATCCAAAGACTCCGCCAACTCAAGAGCCGTCCCTTTATCCCCCTTGAGCAAATATTCCAGGATGTCTTGTTTCGTGGAAGTCTGCTGAGTAGTCTCCATCATCTTCACAAAAAATTATTAATTTGACTTTGACAATATCACTATTGTTAATGTAGCTTAAAATATAGTAAAGCAACAAAATTGTTGTTTAACTTCCCCAAGCAGCCCCCAGAACTCGCCGGGCCCCGGACAGTTCAAGCGTCTGCCATCTTTGAGAGACTTATCCAGAACACTCGAAAGCGCAAAATTCATGAGCTCTACAGTCACAACCCTAGTCAACCAGCCCTATAAATACGGTTTCGTTACCGACATCGAGTCGGACACCATCGCCCGCGGCTTGAGCGAAGATGTAGTCCGCCTGATTTCCTCGAAGAAAAACGAACCGGAATTCATGCTGCAATTCCGCCTCAAAGCATACCGGAAGTGGCTGACAATGACCGAGCCTACCTGGCCTCATGTCAACTATCCCGCGATCGACTACCAAAATATTATCTACTACTCCGCGCCAAAACAAAAGCCCAAAAAGCTCAACAGTTTGGACGAAGTTGATCCGACACTATTAGAAACCTTCGAGAAATTAGGAATTCCCCTATCCGAACAAAGACGACTGGGAAATGTCGCCGTCGATGTTGTTTTCGACAGCGTTTCAATTGCCACAACCTTTAGAGAAAAACTAGCCAAAGACGGCGTTATCTTCTGTTCCATCACAGAAGCCATCAAAGATTATCCCGAACTAATCGAAAAATATCTTGGCACAGTCGTACCAGTCGGCGACAACTTTTTCGCAGCCCTCAACTCCGCCGTATTCACCGACGGTTCCTTCGTTTACATTCCCAAAGGCGTAAAATGCCCGATGGAATTGTCAACCTATTTCCGCATCAACAACGAAGATTCCGGCCAGTTCGAGCGCACCCTAATTATTGCAGAAGAAAATAGCTCTGTGTCTTACCTCGAAGGCTGCACCGCCCCGATGTTTGACACCAACCAACTGCACGCCGCCGTCGTGGAATTGGTAACAATGGACAATGCCGACATCAAATACTCAACAGTCCAAAACTGGTACGCCGGCGACGCCAACGGTAAAGGCGGAATTTACAACTTTGTGACAAAGCGCGGTTTGTGTCAAGGAGTCAATTCCAAGATTTCTTGGACGCAAGTAGAAACCGGTTCGGCGATTACTTGGAAATATCCCAGTTGCGTATTAGTCGGCGACAACTCCGTAGGCGAATTCTACTCAGTAGCACTGACAAATAACAAGCAGCAAGCTGACACCGGCACCAAAATGATCCACGTCGGCAAAAACACTCGCAGCACGATTATTTCTAAGGGAATTTCGGCGGGAAATTCTGCCAACAGCTATCGCGGATTGGTAAAAATGGGCCCCAACGCTAAGGGCGCTCGCAATTATTCTCAGTGCGATTCAATGCTGATTGGCGACAACGCTCAAGCGAATACTTTCCCCTACATTCAAGTGCAGAATCACACTGCTAAAGTGGAACACGAAGCTTCGACTTCCAAGATTGGGGAAGAGCAATTGTTCTTCTTCGCACAGCGGGGAATTTCCGCAGAAAATGCTATTTCGATGATGATTAGCGGTTTCTGTAAAGATGTTTTCAATCAGTTACCGATGGAATTTGCGGCGGAAGCTGATAAGTTGTTGAGTCTGAAGCTGGAAGGAAGTGTGGGATAGAAGTTCGGCAACGGATTTTGTAGCGGATGTAACGGATGTCTTATTCTTGCCACGCAGAGCCGAGGAACAAGAAAACCAGAAGAAAACTCTCGTTACCAGGCACAGCCTGGTAACGCATATCTAGAGGCTCTGCCTCGTGTTTCTTTCTCGCGTTTCTCTCTCGCACAAACGGCGAGGCAGAGTCTCGTGATACGCATTCCTAGGCAGAGCCGAGGAACGAGAAAACTAACGAGAAAACTAGAAAAACCAGACAAAAAAATCAAAGGAGTTAGGAAAAAAAGAGATGATTGTTGAAAATAGTCAAGTGGTGTTATCCGTCCGCGATTTAACGGCGAATGTGGAAGATACACAAATCCTTAAGGGTTTGAATCTGGAAATTAAATCGGGTGAAATTCACGCGATTATGGGCCCCAACGGTTCAGGTAAAAGCACTTTGTCCAAAATATTAGCTGGCCATCCTGCTTATACAGTGACAGGTGGAGAAGTTACATTTTTGGGACAAAATTTGCTGGAATTACCGCCGGAAGAACGTTCTTTGGCTGGCATATTTTTGGCTTTCCAATATCCTTTGGAAATTCCCGGCGTTAGTAATGTGGATTTCTTGCGCGTGGCTTACAATTCTCACCGCAAACATCGGGGATTGGAAGAGTTGGATGCTTTTGATTTCCAAGATTTAATCGAGGATAAGCTGGATGTTGTGAAGATGAATCCGGCTTTTTTGAGCCGCAGCGTCAATGAGGGTTTTTCTGGGGGCGAAAAAAAGCGCAACGAGATTTTGCAAATGGCGCTGTTGGAACCGAAGTTAGCTATTTTGGATGAGACTGATTCTGGTTTGGATATCGATGCTCTCAAGATAGTCGCCGGCGGTGTGAATCAGTTGTCAACTGCTGAAAATTCGATGTTGGTGATTACTCACTATCAGCGGTTGCTCAATTACATTATTCCTGATTTTATTCATGTCATGGAAGCGGGCCGAATTATCTTGACTGGCCCGAAAGAGTTGGCGCTGGAATTGGAAGAGCGCGGTTATGATTGGGTTGTGGAAGAGGAAGCAGCAGGAGTTGGGGCGCGATGATAAATACGCAAGTTGCTACTAGGGAAATGTTTTTGGCTGATTTAGTTAATCAGTGCAGCAAGTTGGAGGTTGCTAATAGCAAAGATTCGGCTTACGGGTTGCAGGATTTGCGGGATGCGGCGACTGAATACGTGCTTGCTGCAAGTTTTCCGACGGTGAGGGATGAGGAGTGGCGCTTTACTGATTTGTCGTCGATGTTGCAAGTTCCTTTTCATGTACCGCAAAGCTATCAGTCAACGGTTAAGCTGGCTGATATTGTTATGCCTGTGAAGAATCGGGATGATTTACCGTTAAGATTGGTATTTGTTAACGGTTTTTATGCGCCGGATTTGTCAACGGTGAATTTGCCGGACTTTTATGCAGGTAATCTATCTAATGTACCCGAAAAATATCGATCGCGCATTACCGATGTTTTGAGCAAGCACAGCCAGCCAACGGAAGTGTTTACAGCGCTGAATACTGCGGGTTTGGCAGATTCTGCGGTGGTGTTCGTGCCGGCCAATGTGTCCGTCGAAATGCCGATTCACTTGCTGTTCCTCACCGCACCCGGTGCATCTGCGACGATGTGTCAGCCGCACTGCTCAATCATAGCTGAGGCTGGCAGCAAAGTTACACTGATTGAGGATTACACTACAATCGGTAATTTACCCGCTTTTACGAATGCTGTGACGGATGTTTTTGTCGGCGAAAACGCCACGGTGAACCACGTTAGGCTGCAGCGGGAAACTTTGAATGTGGTTCATATTGGCAAAAGTGCGATCGAGCAATCGCGCAACAGCAGCTATACTTGTCATGCTATCAGCTTGGGCGGCAAAATATCGCGCCACAATTTAGAAGTATTTCAGCGCGGCGAAGGCACCGAAACAAATTTAAACGGTTTAACCGTAGCCTTTGGCGAACAGTTAGCAGACACTCACAGTCTAATTGATTTCAATCACCCCCACGGCACAAGTAAGCAATTGCACAAGTGCATTGTTGGTAACAAAGCTCGCGCAGTATTTAACGGCAAAGTTTTTGTTCGCAAAGCCGCACAATTGACAGATGCCGGACAGTTGAGCCGGAATTTGCTGCTTTCGCCGAGGGCGCGCATTGATACTAAACCGCAGTTAGAAATTGTGGCGGATAACGTTAAATGTTCCCACGGTGCAACTGTCAGCCAATTAGAAGATGATGAGCTTTTCTACTTGCAAAGTCGCGGTTTGGATTTGGAAAGAAGTCGCTATTTGTTGATTGATGCTTTTGCGGCGGAAATTCTCAATATGTTGCCGATTATTGGGGTGGCGAAAATGCTTTCTACTTGTGTGGCTGTGCAAGAATAACTGATAGAGACAGATTAGGACACAGCACTGCTGTGTCCCTACCACATATTGCACCATTTTTAACAGCCTGTAGGGGCGGGTTTCACGAATAATAATTGCCTAAAACCAACAATCTTGTAAACCCGCCCCCACGCAACGACAAATCACTAACTTCAAAAAATATGACACTTATTCAAGAAAAAACCTTAGCCTCAAAAGTTCGCGCAGACTTCCCAATTTTGAATGAAAAAGTCCACGGGAAACCGCTAGTTTATTTAGACAATGCAGCTACTTCCCAAAAACCTCTGGCTGTACTCAATGCTTGGCGCGATTACTACGAACAATACAATGCTAACGTGCACCGTGGTGCTCACTCTCTCAGTGCTAAAGCGACTGATGCTTACGAAGGTGCGAGAGATAAAGTTGCAGCGTTTATCAATGCGGCTTCGCGACAAGAAATTGTTTACACTCGCAACGCCACCGAAGCGATTAATTTGGTTGCTTATTCTTGGGGTTTGAGCAATCTGCAAGCGGGAGATGAAATTATTCTGTCGGTGATGGAACACCACAGCAATCTGGTTCCCTGGCAAATGATTGCTCAAAAAACTGGTGCGGTACTCAAGTTTGTTGAGTTGACGGAGACTCAGGAGTTTGATTTAGCACAGTTCAAAACGCTGATTTCCAATAAAACTAAGTTGGTGTCTGTAGTTCACGTTTCCAATACTTTGGGCTGTATCAATCCGGTTAAAGAAATCTGCGAAATTGCCCACAGTTTCGGCGCAAAAGTTTTAATAGATGCTTGCCAAAGTGTGCCGCACATGGTAGTAGATGTGCAAGCAATGGATTGCGATTGGCTGGTTGCTTCTGGCCACAAAATGTGCGCTCCGACTGGTATCGGTTTTTTGTACGGGAAACTGGATTTATTGAGAGAAATGCCTCCGTTTTTTGGCGGTGGTGAGATGATTGCTGAGGTGTTTCTCGAATATTCTACCTATGCAGATTTGCCGCACAAGTTTGAGGCGGGGACTCCGGCAATCGGAGAGGCGATCGCCCTCGGTGCCGCAATCGACTATCTTAGTAATATTGGCATGGATCAGATTCACGCTTGCGAAGCCGAATTGACGGCTTATCTGTTCCAACAATTGCGGCAAATTCCAACAATCAAAATTTACGGGCCGCAACCGGACAGCAACGGCGAAGGTAGGGCCGCGCTAGCATCATTTAGCAGCGGAGAAATTCACCCTCAAGACTTGTCTACCATGTTAGACCAGGAGGGGGTCGCGATTCGTTCGGGGCATCACTGCACGCAAGCTTTGCACCGCTATCTTGATATCTCATCTACGGCGCGGGCGAGTTTGTATTTTTACAATACTCGCGAGGAGATTGATGTGTTTGTGAAAGCGTTGAAAGAGACGATCGACTTTTTCAGTTAGATGATGGGGTAAGTTGGTTGGTGATGGTTCGCGGGTAGAAATTTAGAAGCGATCGCTCTTTTTTTACCGCAGATGCAGGCGGATGAATAAGAGAGCGATCGCGCCCCCAAATCCCAAAACCCGAACGCAATCTGGTAAAATAGGGGCTGTCAACCCACATGAAAGTCAAAAATATAAAGTGTGTTTGATGAACTAGCTGCATACAGACAAAGCCTCGGTTTATCACTGGCTGGCAGCGAAACCGATAAATCAACTATAGCGAAACTAGAAATAGCGGGTCAAAGTTTTTTTGGCATCAACTCTGGCAGCAACCCCAATCGTCGGCAAATAACCTTTAATGTCAATCCTATTACCAAAACTCACGCTGAAGCCGATGCTTTTCAACAAGCAGCCGATGCGGGAATTAGATGAGGTAAAGCACGTTTGATTTGCGATCGCGAACTTTGTGCGGCTTGCGGCTTAAGAGGTGGAGTAAACTCTATGGCTTGGCAGTTAAATATAGCAGAATTAGAAATTATTACTCCCAGTGGAAGTAAGACAATAACAGTTCAACCGCCAAATAGAAGGAGACAATAATGTTTGTATCAAACCTATCAGCAGAAAATTGGGTTGGCAACCAAGATGAAGGCGATCTAATAGAAAATCCCACTTGGAGTCAAATAGAGCAAGCCATCCGCGAGTTAGACGGAAAAAGTAAAACTTTAGTTACCTTTGGTGCAGATGACGAGTGTTATATGAGCATTGGCGGCGGCGAATTAGGCAAATATATTGTTAACGTAACTTTTGACAATGTTAGCTTCCATAATTTAGTAGTTCTATCAAAACCCGATGCAATAGAAAAGCTAGTTGTCGGCGGACAAGAAGGTAATTATTCCGCCAAAATGTGTGTAAATTTAGAGACGGCACTGTTGGCAGCTCAAACATTTACTGTATCAGGACAACTTCAAACATCGCTGTCTTGGGAAGAAGAGAAAGAATTAGCGGTGTCATCAAATAAGATTTAACACAACCTAAGTAAAGTGCGATCGCCCTTTCTGACTATCCGCGTTCATCCAACGTTAATCCGCCTCAATCGGCGGTTGCAAAAGCTCGATCGCCTGGTAAAATAAAAGTAGAGTTTTCTCAGATCGAGGAGATTTTGAGATGATTGTTGCTACTTCAACTTTAGCCGAACAGAGAACCCTGCTAGAAAACATTAGCTGGTCAACTTTTGAAACCCTGCTCAAAGAAATAGGAAATAACCGAGGTTATCGCCTAGCTTACGATGAGGGAATGTTGGAAATTATGGCTCCACTATTTGAACATGAGAACTACAAGAGTAATTTTGGTAATTTCATTGTAGCTTTAGCAGAAGAACTCGGCATTGAAATTAAAAGTGCAGGCTCAACTACTCTCAAGCTCAAAAATGTAAAAAAAGGCATAGAACCTGACAATTGCTATTATATTCAAAACGAACCAGCCCTCAGAGGCCGGCAAGAATTGGATTTAGAAACAGCCCCACCGCCTGACTTAGCAATTGAAATAGATATTACCAGCAGTTCGCTGAATAAGTTGGCAATTTACTCAGCACTTCGCGTCCCGGAACTTTGGCGATATAACGGGCGATTTTTGAATTTTTATCAGTTGGTAGAGAGTGAATATATCGAGATCGACTTTAGCATTGCTTTTCTTTTTTTATCGGTAGCGGAAATGGTTGGATTTTTCGATAGAACTCGCACAACCGGAGAAATTGCTTTGCTCAAATCCTTTAGAACTTGGGTTAAGGGAAAAATACAGCAGTTATGAAAAGCATTACAACCAAAAAAACCGGGTTTTTTACCGAATCTGCTGGTAACACCAAAATATTGTTGTAAAAACCCCGGTTTCTGGCTACTTGTGCGTAAGTCTCGATCGATTATATGGTGTCTATTTACCCAAATATAAAATTTTATTCGAGTCTCAAATCGTGAAAAAACTACTAACTACCACAATTATTTTTCTATCTACAGCAATTCCTTGCTTAGCGATGACTCCCTCAGAATTAGCAACATTTGCAACTAACTATAAATACAATGAAAATGCTCCGGTAGCTTATTCTTATTATGACAAAAGTTGTCAAACTACTGTTTCTGTGCCGCTGGTAAAAACTCTGGATTTAGGTAGTGGAAGAGTCGGAGGAATTACTAACAAATATCTGTGTTGGGGAGCTACCTATACTTATTTTGAAATGACTCGCGGCAACTTAGAATCTATTCGAGTCTTTGCGGAAGTAGGTGCAGGTCGATCGACTCGTTATACAAACTGGGGGCCCGCGGCAAATCCTGGGGATGATTTAACTCAGGATCAGCTTATATCTGTAGCAAAAGCGCTCGCCAAACATACGCAATAAGCTAGCTTTTTGCACAAATATTCGATCTGTTGACCGCAGATTTCCAGCGGACAAATGCTGATGGACGCAGATAGTTGAAAAAAGAGCGCCTGAATGCAATTGTGTTTAATGCGTGTTTAATGATTGCATTTAATACTCCCTAATTTCAGGATGGATAAATTGATAACCAGCCGCCTTAATCTTTTGATTCGACACTTTTGCATTATAAGGCCGCACGCTAGGACTTCCATCCCAAGTAGCTTTCGGCAAATTGTGAGTTTCAAAAATGCGATCGACTAATTCGCGACTCGACAGCGACACATCTCCAACTAAATTGTAAATTCCCTGCAATCGATTGTCCAAAGCAAAGGTTAATCCCCCAACAATATCATCCCGATGCACCCAATTTGTAGCATCTTCCCCCCTACCCGGACGAGTGGTTCCAGCCCAGCCTCCAAAGATTTTAACTAATTCTCGACCAGGCCCGTAAATGCCACCCAAACGGAGAATGCAGACGTGAAGATTTGGACTCGATGCTGCTAATAAAATTCGTTCTGTTTCGGCGAGAATTTCACCGTTGGGATTGGCTGGCTCCACGGGCGATTCTTCGTTTACCAGTTTACCTTGTCGATCGCCATACACAGAATAAGTACCTGTATAAATCACCTGTTTGACCGTCGGTATCTGCTGCAAAACTGATACCAAAGTTGTCGCCGTCTCTAAGTAACTTTCTCGATAAGCACTAGAATTTGGAGCGCCGACGCACAGCATAACAGCATCTTGGTCTTGCAGTAAACTGGCGATCGCACTTGCATCATTTCCCTTAACTACAGCTACCCGCTGGGCGACAGCCTCCAATTCACTGACTCGGCTCGCCGTCGTAGTTGTCGCCGTCACGGTACAATCGGGTTTAGCGCGTAAATGTTTGGCTGTCGCAGTACCCACATAACCGCAGCCGACGATCGCCACTTTCATAAAAAATTCTCCCTTGTATCATCCCATCTCAAATTATTACCGATTTTGGCGATCGATTCGAGGTGAGTTTTGTGGTATAATCGAGAGCATCGCGATCGATTGGCATCGGCATAGTATTGCTGTTTTCAATTCTCTGAAATACAGGACACGGCAGTGCTGTTTCCCTACGCAAGAAATAGAGGACACGGCAGTGCCGTTACTTTACCCAAGAAATAGAGGAGACGGCAGTGCCGTTTCCCTAGCTGACAACCCAATTTTTTGGTAAATTTTCACTCTTTAATTGGCTTGCCATCTCGATTGACAACACGGCTTTCACCATCTTTCGCCGTGACATTTTCATAAACTCCTTCATCCCGCTTCACGTACTTGGTGAAACCAGAATTTTTGTAATCGGTGTCGGATGTTGGCTTCAGTAACCTCGGAGCGCTCAGCAAACGGTGTACCGGAGCATCTGCGGGAGTGTCCCCAGGTTCGCATTTAGCTACATCGCACAATTGACCCCAAGTCGAAACTTCAAGGTTCATGCTGTGGGAAACTTCTAGCTGCTGGTTATTTTGGGGACATAAATAATCGTATAGAGGCATACTAATAATCTCGATCGCAACTACTAAAATTACTGATTACAGACTTGTTAGTGCTATTGTAGCTCAAAATTACTAACAATTCAAACCAAAAAATTAAAATTTACTATTTTTAACGGTTGTTAAAACAGGAAATCAGCTATATTATTAAGCCTGTGCAGTTGCTCCTGGATGCGATCGAGACCGAACCCAAAATTACCCTACCCTGAAATCGTCTCGCGCGATCGCTCGGCGGCTAGCATCAGCCCGCAAGACTTCCCTAAATACCGTCAAAAGATCGATCGTCAATTTCAGACTGCACCCTAATCACAAATTCTAGGTTTCAAGTTTATTCATCTACTCACCAGCGAGGATTTACCGATGAGCGATTTCAAAGTTACGCCAGAAGTAGAGCTGAACACAGCTCAAATGTTGGAGCGATACCAACTGCAAGACGAGACAATTCTGTGGCGTTGGGCAAAACTGCACGGTATCAACAGCACTCGCGGTTTCTTCTATCCCGGTGAAGTGGATTTGATGGATCACGCTCACCACCATCTCTACAATTTAGGAATGAGTATTGCTGACTACCAAAGTCTTTTAGACAGACGCCGCAGCCATTCCCCGACACCGGGCGACCAAAATAAAACAGTAGCAAGTCAAGTTGCTGACGAAGCTTATGATGCCATACAAACGCTAACAGATCAGTATGCTGAAGCTATTGATTTAATGGGAGAACGTATAGCAGACCATTTCATCGATGAACTCGATTTATCTGTGATGAGGCACCTTTCTAAAAAAGTGCAAGACCGCCGAACTCTCAACGGTCAAACTAAAAAGCCTAACCGTTTTCTCCAAGTGATTAAAGCTGTGTTGCAACCGAGCAGCGAAAATACGCTTCTGGTTCCCAAAAAAGAGAATGACTCTAGTTTAGAATTAGAACAGCATCATCGGCTCGGCTAGTCGCCGATGTTTTTGAAAGACTAATAGACTTTTTGTTCAATTTACTGGTCAATTTTACTAAAAATCCGACCCGAACCTTCCCCTTTTCAAGGGGAGGGATCAAGAGTCGCATTTTTTATATTATGAAACGGAATAGAAGAAAATAAATTGAGAGTTCCCAGAAGTCTAAATTACTTTTCAACTGATGTTGGGTTTCGCGACGGAACCAAACCTAATATAACTAGGGACAGATTGCGCGATCGCCAAACTTAAAGATAATATCTGCTTAATCGAACCTGTCAACCTCGCCCAAGGTAAAAAAATGATTAAATCCTGGATGGTAATTGGAGGCGTCGCTTTTGTAGTAGCTTTAGCAGCTAACATAATCGCGCCCAGCGACATCCAATGGTTCAACCGCTTGCAGCGTCCGAGATGGCTAGTATTTGAAAAAGCAATTCCCATAATTTGGACAGTAATTTTTATTTGTGCAGCTTGGTCAGCAGTGATTGTTTGGGAAAAAGAACCGGCAACTCAGGAAACTTGGCTCAGAATGGGCTTTTACCTGCTTTTAGAAATAGTAACCATCTCTTACACCTCAGTTATGTGCAAACTTAAGAGCCTAAAAGTCGGCACAATAATCGGCGGAACGGGTGCTATTTTAAGCGTAATACTAGCTTTAAGTGTGTTGCAAGTTTCCGAGCCTGCCGCCCTGTTATTGCTGCCTTACATACTTTGGAGTCCGATCGGCACTTACACCACTTGGGCGATGATGCACCTCAATCCGGCGGATGTTTAGGCTCTGGAATTAGTCTTTTTAATGGGATGGCAAGCATCGGGAAAAAGCACCTTTTTTCGGTAGTATCTACCTGCAACGCAGGTTTTAGTGAGCAAAGACTTGATGCGAAATAATTGTACAGTTGCACAACTGGAAGCTTATGATATCGGTAGCCCAAGCTGCATGAACCAAGTGTGCTTGTCTATGTAACCGCGTTGAAAATGGATTTTGCCATCAACAACATGAAAGAAGCCACAGCCTTGCAGGGTAAAACTTTTGCCAGTTGGTAGGTTGCCACCAAACTTACCTAGAAAGGTGCCGCCACCAGTCCACTCGACGATCGCCCACTCGCCATCCTCAAACAGATTCTCAGCGTGCGTGTAATTGTCTGGAAACGCTTGGAAGAAGCTAACAAAACTCTCAAGCAATGCCTCGCGCCCGTTTATAGGATCGCCAAAGGCAACTTGATGGTTCTCTGCATCGTCGTGATAAAGCTCGATCAGGGCGTGAGGGTCACGAGCGTTATAAGCAGCAACCCAGTCTTGGAGAACTTGCTTGGGCGTTTTCATTTTTGGTTCCCTAATACAGATAACTAAAGATATTAGTTAGACGCTTCTCACCCTCACATTTACCCACTCGGAGGGCTGCTCGGAGGCTCAGTTTCCGGGGGATCGGGAGGGGGAGATTCAGCATCCGAAGAATTCAGCGACTCCTCCCAAACTTTGATTTGCGATCGAGCTTGCTCAAAAGCCCGAGTGCCCGAGGGAATTTTCTTCAAAGTCGCGATCGCCCCAGCCAGATCCGACGACGACTGTTCCACACCAAGCGCCAAAATCCGCTGGCTCCACTCATCAATCGCCTCACTCGCCTGCCACCGGAGCGAACTCGACTCGGGCACCTGACTTGCCAGCCCAATAGCCGTTTGCAGAGCCTCCGCAGTCCCCGATCGGGCGGCCTGACGGGCGTTTTGCAAACCTTGCTCGCCCTGAAATTGAGCCTCCCAAGTCCGAATGTTCGATCGAGCTTCCTCATAAAGCACCCGTCCCGATCGAATCCGGCGGGCCATCTCAATTGCCCCCGCCAAATTGCCGCCCGCCGCTAGCTGCTGAGCTCTATCCAAAAACGGCTGGTCAACAAGCCGCTGTCTCCTCTCGATCCAAGCTTGAATTTTGGTTTGAGCTTCCACGTAAAGCGCCCTACCTCTAGTGATCCGAGAAGCTTGAGCAACGGCCGCTTCCAGAGCATTCGGATCGCCCGTACTTGCCAAATCGTTCGCTCTTTGCAAATACGGACTGTCTTCCAGCAGCTCGATTTTACGGCTCAAGCTGCTAATTTGACTGCGAGCTTCCGAAGCGCGGGGATTTGATTGGGGGACTGTTTGCAATTGCGCGATCGCAGCCCTCAAATCATTGACCCCACCGGGCGCCGCCAGCCTGCTTGCCATATCTAAAACTTTGACATCAGCCATTTCTTGCTGCCAGCGGCCGACTAAATCTTGAGCTTGTTTGTACAAAGGGCGGCCGGACTTCAACTTTTGAGCAATCTCGATCGCCTTGGAGAAACCCTCAACAGAGCCAGTCAAAGCCTGAGAAGTAGCATTCGCCAACTCATTAAAATCTTGTACTTGTTCCCTTAAATTTGCCGACTCTGGAATCTTGTTAGCGATCGTGAGCGCCTCCTGCCAATCGCCAGCCTGCAATCGTTTTTGCGCGATCTCCAAAATTTTCTTGCTAAATCCCGCGATCGCCTTATTGGCAGCTTGATACAAATAACTGTTTTGACCAATTCCCTGAGCCAGCTTAATCCCCGTCACCAGATTTTCGAGACCTCCCTCGGAGGCTGTATTGCGGGCTTTTAGTAACTTATTGCCCTCAGCCCGAGTCGTCTGAATTAGCTTAGTCAATTCCTCGTACTTAGCCGATTCCCAGAAAGTATTTCCCAAATCCAAAAGCAGAGTAGCTTGGCGGAAAGCCTGCGCCCACTCTTCCTGACGCAAGTGGTCTTCAGCAGTGCGGTAAATTTTCTCTGCATCGCTCCATATCGACTGCCACTTTTCAATCTGCTTTTCCACCGTCGGGTAAGCAGGAACGTCTTTAGGAACCTTGTTCGCTATCGCAATCGCCTCCTCCAGCTTTCCTTCTTGGAAAGTAGCATTTCCCAGCCTGAGAATATCCTCCGACCACCGATCTATTTGAGTGTTAATTCTCGGCCGCAACGGATGGTCTTTTGGCAAAGCATTAACTAATTCGATCGCCCTGAGTAAATCATCCGCCGTCCGCTTGCTTGCTGCTTCTTGAGCACAAAAAAAGCGATCGTTAGCAGAAGCCGTCGGCCAAAAAATCTTTGAGCAATTCGACTGCGAGGTCAGGTTGAGCAAAGATGCAAGTGCCACAAACCCCATACCCACCGACAGGATCAAACTCACCGCCAGCCAAAACTGCCACTTATTCGACCAGTTCCGCCAGAACGGATTGTGTTCCCCCGGCGGCTGCGAGTTTTCCCCAGACAAATTCGGCGGTAGTTCCAGATGCCCTCCCGGCAGTTTTCCCGAAGTAACCAACTCTCGGAGCTCTTTAAGTCGTTCAGCCCGGTTTTTCCTTGCTGGTAAGCGCACCAGCGACGAAGTATCCTTTGTTGACTCCAAGGATTCTGATGCAGACCAACGGCCTGGTATTTTGCGATCTTGACTCATATCCTCACCACAAACAGCAACCAGCCAGCGTTAGTTATTTAAAAACTGCGAGCGCTGCTATCAACTGCTCTATAAAATGTATTCATCACCAAAAAACGAGCGGGAAGCCCTTGACTTTAGGCATGGGGAGGAAGGCGGCTGCGACGACCGTCGCCTTGAATCCCCTTTCGGGGTTGGAGAGGTCGGTTTGCCTCTCCGGTGAGGTATGGTTGCCTCAATCTCCCTTTCGGGGTAAGGTTCGCTCCCTTGAATGTTTAGTGAGCTTGTTAGGCTGAAAGCACTGGTTTGACCCCACCCGGGCCTGTTTAACTCTCAGCGATAGAGCGGAAAACTAGCGTCGCATTTTCCGGTATCGTGACTCAAAAAACGTAGGTCTGATCCTGTCCCTGGTAAGGTTTGGGCTTTCGGTTCAATCCCGCTCACAGAGCCGAACTGTCTTGAAAGCCCCCGCTTTTAAGCGTGGGGTTCCTTACTTTTACATACTCCCGTCGGCCCTAGACTGCAAGAGCCGATCGCCAAACCGCCAAAATCAAAATTTTGTGATTAGGTAATTGATAATGCGTAATTGGCAATTGGTCAAGGCCGTCATCCCTAACTCGCATTCAATAGAGCCAATTACACATTATCGTCTCAAGAACCGGAGTTTGATCGCAAATCGCCGATCAGTTCCGCAAGTTGGTCGCTATTAGCTTTGTAAACCTCGTTGCAGAAATGGCACGTAGCCTCAGCCCCCCCATCTTTTTCAATCATGTCTTGGAGTTCAGCTTCGCCAAACATTTTCAGAGCTCCCAAAACTCGATCAAACGAACAGCCACAGTGAAAGCGCACCATCTGAGTTTCCGGGAAAATTTCCAGGCCCATATCTCCCAGTAACTCTTCGAGAATCTGGTGCAGCGTTTTACCCGATCGCAGCAGTGGCGTAAAGCCCGACAGTGCAGCAACTCTAGATTCTAAAGTTTGCACCAATTTTTCGTCCGTTGCCGCCTTCGGCAGAACCTGCAACAGCACACCCCCAGACGCTTGTACCCCGCCCGCCCCCACAAACACCCCCAAAACCAGAGCCGAAGGCGTTTGCTCCGAGGTTGCCAAATAATGAGTCAGATCGTCACCAATTTCGCCGGAAACCAATTCTACCGTACTTGAATAAGGGAAGCCATATCCAACGTCCCGCACCACGTACAAATAACCATCACCTATTGCCCCGCCAACATCGAGTTTGCCTTTAGCATTGGGCGGCAATTCCACTTCGGGATTGTCCACATAACCTCGAACTGTTCCATCGAGTCCCGCATCAATCAGAAGCCCGCCCAGGGGCCCATCTCCTTTGATGCGAATGTTGACTCTTGATTGGGGCCGCTTCATGCTGGAGGCGAGTAACAGCCCCGCCGACATCGTGCGTCCGAGGGCTGCTGTAGCGACGTAGGAGAGCTTGTGTCGCTGTCTTGCTTCTTCGGTGAGGCGGGTGGAAATAACCGCTACGGCGCGAATTCCGCCATCTGCGGCTGTAGCGTGAATTAATTGATCGGCCATGAAAAACCTTACTTTTCTCTTTTGATACTTCTTTAAACTATTTTAGAAGTTCTTGAAGGTTGCCGCAGCAGGTAGCAGCAGTTGACTCGGCGGGCCTGGGAGTGCGATCGAACTTCCGAACTCGCCTTTTTTTTCTATTTAATCTTGATGAACTGACTATTTATTAACAAATACTCTGCGGTTTTTTTTAAGTCAAATATTTATTGAATCCGCCCAAAGTAACGAGCGCAATTGTTTGACAAAAGCCAGCTTTTACTTAGTTATTTTATAACAAATAACAACTAATGACTAAAGCTTATCTTGCCGCTAACCAGACGATTACCAAACCTTTACCTTTGCCGGTTAGAGTCAGAGGCGTAGGTCTCAGACAAATGTTTTTTAGCTGGAAATAAGCGATATGCCACCAACATCCAAAGCACTTTTAGCGGAAATCCAGCATAACACAGGAGCGAGCCGAAACTTGCATTTTTATGCCAAGGGCGAAACCATTCCTATGATGTCGCATGGCCTTTGGCGAGTCTGTCAAGGTTTAGCACAACTGAGTACGCTTTATCCAAACGGGGAAGAAGGACTTTTGGGCTGGGTTGGGCCTTCGATGTGCTTCGGTTTGTGGTTGACAAACTTGCAGACTTACCGAGCTACGGCGACATCAGATATTTATTTGATGTGGTATTCTATGGTGGAAATCGAAGCTTCTCCTCAATTGGCTCACGAGTTGCTGCCTCAAATGGTACGGCGGCTGCGGCAAATGGAAGCAATTTTAGCGATCGCCGGACAGCGACGAGTAGATGACCGTTTGTATCAGCTACTGCTATTATTGCAACAGGAATTCGGTCAGCCTGTGGTTGAGGGAACTCGTTTGAATATCCGCTTGACACATCAAGATATTGCTAATGCGATTTGCACAACGCGGGTAACAGTAACTCGAATGCTGGGAAAATTGCAGCAGCAAGGGTTAATCAGTCGAGATGGCGATCGGCATTTAATTCTTAACAAAGATGTTTTTGCGTCCACGTCTGATTTGTTTGGCTGCAACCCTCAAGCAGTGTAGCAAGCGCCGAAAAAAATCTTATTCTGCTTCGCCAATCAGCGTAAACGCCGCCCAATCTTGCGGAGTTGGGTGCATCTTCATTGTCATCAGCATCGCTTGCCGCAAAGCTTGAGCTTTATTTGGGTTTTTCTGTAATTGGCGATAGAATTCTGCCATTAATTCCGCTGTCGCAGCATCGGGCACTAACCACAGAGAAACGATAATACTAGAAACTCCAGCACTAATTAAAGCACGAGATAACCCAAGCACACCATCACCTGTGAGTTTTCCTCTGCCAGTATTGCAAGCACTTAAAACGACTAATTCAGCATTTAATTTTAAATCCAAGATTTCGCTCGAAGTCAGCAATCCGTCATCATTTCCGGATGGAGCAAGGGCGATCGCTCCCGGTAAATCTCGCCTCTTCACTTCATTGAGTAATCCGTGAGTTGCCAGATGAATAATTCGGGCTTTTAGCATCTGTTGAACAATCGATGCTTTAGTGGCTTGAGAGCCTGTAATCGGTTTAGTATTCAGAAGTTGGGCAATTGTAATTGCTTCCCGTTCGCTGCCAGGTAAAGGAGCTAATTGGCGCGGCGGGGTGCCAATTTTGGGCATAATTGGATTGCCTACAACTAAGTTATTCTGTAGAGAAAGTTGTCGGACTTTTTGTCGTGATTGGTGGGTGAACTGTAAAATTTGAATGGCGGGAGCGGTGAGGATGGTATGTTTTTCAATCAGATATTGACCTGTCGGATCTTGTAAGGCGACAAAGGGAACTAAAAACAGGGATTTATGGGGAATGAAGATGACAGGAGCATTCGGGTCAGTAGGTAAAAGATCGGCAATGGGTTGAATCAGTAGTTGATAACTTTGCTGTAATTTGGGGTAGATTATCCGAGAATTAGCAGGGGTAGAAGCAGGGGGATTAGCCGCTTGTTTATTGGTAGTGTCCCCCGCCGATACACCCAGAGCCTCGCGAGTGCCGCGAATCATCTCAGCTAAGGCTGTATCTTGCTCGTTTAATCCTCTCGTCCCCAGAGCAGCAGATACTCTTGTCTGTTCGGTGGCTTCGGGTAGATTGATGTTAAGAGATTTGAGGTCAACTGAGCGAAAGGTAATTTCACCAGTCGGCTTGATGACCCAAATATAAAGGGCTTGATTCCCAATAGTTGAATACTCGACGAGGGTAGCGTTTTGCTCTTTAGCGATTTGTTGAATTTGCTGAATATTGGGGGGGTTGATAGTAGTTGGGACAGATGCAGATGCGGCAAGGCGAGATGCCAATAACTCCACAAAAGCTCTGGCTCTACCCCGCTCGGCAATTTCTAAAGCGTCATTAGTTTTTTTCTGAGCAATGAAGACTTGTTGTAAAGTGACGTAGGGGTTAGTTTGGGTTTCAAATATTGACACTTTATTGGCATCGTCTAATCCAGCACGGAGAGATTCCGAAACTTTAATACTATCAAGTAGGGTTTTCTCTGCTGCTGGGAGATTGCCAGATTTGGAGAGAGTAAGTCCCAGATTTCCCAGAGCTGTCCCCTCGCTTTCGCGGTCTTTAATTTCTCGGGCGATCGCCAACTGCTGCTGTTGGTACTCGATGGCTTTGGCGTAGTCGCCGAGGGAATCGTAAGCATTTCCCAGATTTCCCAGCGCCGCCCCCTCGCTTCGGCGGTCTTTTATTTCTCGCGCGATCGCCAACTGCTGCTGAGCGTACTCGATCGCTTTGGCGTAGTCGCCGAGGTTAGTGTAAGCAATTCCCAGATTTCCCAGAGCCACCCCTTCACCTTGGCGGTTTTTAATTTCTCGCGTTATCGCCAACTGCTGCTGAGCGTACTCGATGGCTTTGGCGTAGTCGCCGAGGTTACTGTAAGCAGTTCCCAGACTTCCCAGAGCCGCCCCCTCGTTTTGGCGGTTTTTAATTTCTCGGGCGATCGCCAATTGCTGCTGAGCGTACTCGATGGCTTTGGCGTAGTCGCCGAGGTAAAGGTAAGCAATTCCCAAACTTCCCAGAGCCCCCCCCTCGCTTCGGCGGTCTTTAATTTCTCGGGCGATTGCCAACACCTGCTGAGTGTACTCGATGGCTTTGGCGTAGTCGCCGAGGTTACTGTAAGCATTTCCCAGAGTTCCTAGAGCTTTCCCCTCGCTTTGGCGGTCTTTAATTTCTCGCGCGATCGCTAACAACTGCTGAGTGTACTCGATGGCTTTGGCGTAGTCGCCGAGGTTACTGTAAGCAATTCCCAGATTTCCCAGAGCCGCCCCTTCACCTTGGCGGTTTTTAATTTCTCGCGCGATCGCCAACAACTGCTGGTGGTACTCGATCGCTTTGGCGTAGTCGCCGAGGTTAGTGTAAGCAATTCCCAGATTTCCCAGAGCCACCCCTTCACCTTGGCGATCTTTAATTTCTCGCGCGATCGCCAACAACTGCTGAGCGTAGTCGATCGCTTTGGCGTAGTCGCCGAGGTTACGGTAAGCAATTCCCAGATTTCCCAGAGCCGCCGCCTCGCTTTGGCGGTTTTTAATTTCTCGCGCGATCGCTAACAACTGCTGAGCGTACTCGATCGCTTTGGCGTAGTCGCCGAGGGAAAAGTAAGCAAGTCCCAAACTTCCCAGAGCCGCCCCCTCGCTTTGGCGGTCTTTTATTTCTCTATAAATTATTAGTGCCTGTTGCCAAGACTGCAATGCAGCTTGAAATTGACTAATCTTATACTGCTGAACCCCTTGATAGAACAGTCGCTCTGCTTCAGCTTTCCGCTGAGCTTGAGTTTGAGCCAAGGCCTGAGAATTGATGATTTTAAATTGAGAATTACCGATAAACCGAAACTCACCTGTAGTCAGCGCAGCTAAGATTGAGATGAGTCCCGACAATCCAATTTTTTGCAGTTTCATAACTTTTGACAGGCCTCTGGTTTGAATATCCGCTTGACACATCAAGATATTGCTCATGCGATTTGCACGACGCGGTTCTGTTGACTGTTGACTGTTGGCTGTTGGCTGTTGGCTGTTGACTGTTGACTGTTGACCGCAAGATAGCGACATCTACCTGGAAGGAAGAGGATTGGAGTAATGAATAGTCTTCTTTTAATTTCTTCCGATCGCGGTTCCGGCTTTAAACCAATTCTTTCTGGTAACAGTAACGCGAATGCTGGGAAAATTGCAGCAGCAAGGGTTAATCGTTCGAGATCACCATCTCGGCATTTAATTCTTAACAAAGGTGTTTTTTGCGTCCGCCTCGGATTTGTTTGGCTGCAACCCTCCAGCAGTATACCAAGCGACAGCCATTTGCATCTACATAATGCTGTCTAATATTAAAGCCCAAATCGAATAGCATCAGAATTGTCTGTCTTGATTTTCCTCCCCCTATCTACAGCAACACATTTGTAGCCGGAAAAGATATCATGAAGCGGTGCATCTATTTAGGAAAAAACTCAATGGCTAACTCAACTCCAGAAACACCGCAACCCGACAAAAAAGAATTAGCTAACATCACAGCTAAACCTCAAGAACAACAAGAAGAACCGCCAAATAAGGGTGACGGGCGGAAATAGTCGATCGACTTTCATCTCTGACGATATAAATCTCGAATTGCCTTAAGATCGCCGACTTCTTTTTTTCTCAAAATCAGTGTTCTTCCCTACAATACCGGTTCCTATAAATTGGTATTCTGCCAGTAGTTTTTAAGTAATAAACAAACCCGATTTTTTCCAAAAACCGGGTTTGTTTGCTATTGACAAATTATTCGGTTTGTGTATTGCCGTTGTTCGATCGCAAGTTCGGCTTTCCCGGCTTTCCACGGAGGCCGTTTAAAGAAACCACATCAGCCTCAGAACTCTCCCTCGCCACCCGAATCAGCAACCCCGACAACAACAAACTTGCCAACATCGAAGAACCCCCGTAACTAAAAAACGGCAGGGGCAAACCCGTAGTCGGCAAAACCCCCGTCGCCACCCCAATATTCAGCAGCGACTGTCCCACCATCACCACCATCACCCCAATCGCCACCAACTGACTCTCAATATTTCGAGCCTTCATCGCTACCCTCAAAGCCACAGTAGAGTAAGCCGCCAACATCAGCAACAGCGAGAAACCTCCCACCAAACCAAACTCCTCAGCAAACACAGCAAAAATAAAATCGCTGTACTGAATCGGCAAATAAAATAACTTTTGCTGCGACATCCCCAAACCCACACCCCAAATGCCCCCTGAACCGACAGCCAGGAGACTTTGAATCAACTGATAGCCGTCTTGCATCGGATCAGCCCAAGGATTGAGGAAAGACATAATCCGGCGGCGCTGATATTCCCTCAAACTAATACTTAAAACGGCTAAAAGCATTCCCCCCATAGCCGTTGCGCCCAACTGCAAGTAAGGCAATCCCGCCGCCAAAGCCACCAACCACAAAGTCATCCCGCACAAAGCCGTGGTACTTAAGTTCGGTTGCAACAAAATTCCCAACAGCATTGCACCGAAAATTAACAGCCAAGTTAAGCGAACTTTATTCGTCAACCGGGACCAGTTGCCGAAAATGCGGGCGCTTTGGAGAACAAAAAACGGCTTAATCAACTCAGAAGGTTGAATAATCGGCACCGGGCCAAGAGATATCCAGCGAGTCGCCCCGTTGACGGTGGTTCCCACTCCCGGAATTAAGGTCAACCACAGCAATCCCAGCAGCAATAAAACGCCTAACTGAGCTGTTTTAAGCAGATACCGCAGGGGGGAGTACACCATCAAGTTAAAACCTGCCAGCCCGATCGCCACTGCGATTAGCTGTCGTTTAAAATAATAAAGGCCGTCTCCAAATTCATAATTTGCAATGGGATAGGAAGCCGAAAACAATGCTGTCAGCCCGACAAACAGCCACAGAAAAGTCAGCCACCTCAGCCACCGGGCCTCAGCGGCCCATTGAGAGGCGCTGGGGTCAAAAAAGGGAATCAAGCGTCGAATGTCATTAGCCATATGATTTTAGAATGATCTCAATAAACTCTAACAAAGATGGCTAAAGTACCAGATTGGTTAATTTACGCATTAATCTGCTCGCTGTTATATGGTTTGTGGGGATTTTTTGGCAATTTAGCGACTAAATATATTGACTACAAAACTGCTTTTGTTTATGAAGCAGTTGGCGCTATTTTAACGACTTTATTTATTGTTTTCCACACTAATAATTTTAGTTTTGAGGGAGATATTAGGGGAATTTTGTTTGCCATGTTAGTTGGCGTTTGTGGCACGGTGGCATCATTAGTATTTTTTATAGCCCTTGGCAAAGGTGAAGTTGCCAATGTAGTGAGTGTTACGTCTATCTACCCGCTGATTACTATATTATTATCGTCTTTATTCTTGAAAGAGGCTATTACATTACCACAAATGCTTGCTGTTTTGTTAGCGATAATCGCAGTTATACTTTCTGCTTATTGAAATATTTGTCAATGATGAGATTAAAAACGCTGGACATTATTCCTTATGCTATAACTATAACAAACAAAAAAGAGGTCGATCGCGACCTCTTACCCCTCTACTAATCCAGCTTCGGCTCTTAAAGTAAACCTGTATTAGCACCGGGCTTACCGGTAGCCAGTTGCACTTTAATAATTCTGCCGCCCATTTTCATAATTCTTTGCTGTTCCCGGAACCAGTTGTCGTAAGGAACGAGCTTAGTAAAATAGGTATTTTGCAATTCGCGCTGAGTGCGGATGCGAGTTTGACTTGGGACGCAAGCAGTCACCTTAAACATTCTCATGGGAAACTAACTCCTGAGTAGGTTTACAGATTATTAGATGGATTTTTTAAAGATTGAAGGCAGGGAGTTAGGAGTCAAAACTAGCTCGTTAAAACTCGTCGGGCTTTCTCGGCAAGCCTTTGACGGTCTAGCAATCACTCTCAACTTCCCTGACCTCTTTTCAAAGTCAAAGGTAACAAGTCCAAAGTAAAAAGTAAAAAGTTAAAAGAGGCAAGAAATAAATCTTCTTCCTTCTTCCGACTTCCATCGGACTGAAATCTGTTACATCCGTTACATTCGTTACATCCGTTACAGAATCCGTTGCCGAACTTCCTTCTTCCTTCTTTCTTCTTCCTGAGTGTTAGCTCAAGCCAGAGCAGATGTAGTCGAAATAGACGCCCATTTCTTTACCAGCGTCAGAACCGACCAAACCGGCGGTGACTTCTTTCATTGCTTGGATTGCTTGTACGGTAGAACCGATGGGCACGCCCAAGGAGTTGTAGGTTTCTTTCAAACCGTTGAGCACGCGCTCATCGAGGATGGAAGGGTCGCCAGCTAGCATAGCGTAGGTGGCATAGCGCAGGTAGTAGTCCAAGTCGCGGATGCAAGCTGCATAACGACGAGTGGTGTACATATTGCCGCCGGGACGAGTTACGTCAGAGTACAACAGAGACTTAGCAACTGCTTCTTTGACGATTGTGGCTGCATTAGCGCTGATGGCGGTAGCGGCGCGGACGCGCAGTTCGCCAGAAGCAAAGTAGTTCTTGAGCTTGTCTAGAGCGCTGATGTCGAGGTACTTACCTTGAACGTCAGAGGAATTGATAACGGCGGTAATTGCGTCTTGCATGGTTGTCTTGTTTCCTTGAAAGTGGCTGAGTCAGTCCAATTTTGGAGCGAGAATTTGAGATTTGGGATTGGGGATTTAAGATTTTTAAGTGGCTGGTTATTTGCAAAAGCTTTTAACTTGTTGCCGGCAACCCCCAATTTTTCAATCTAAAATCGAAAACCTAAAATCGAAATTCCTTACTGCATCGCACCGATAACGTAGTCGAAGTAAGAGGAAGCTTCGGAAGCGTCTTCTCCAGACAGCAGCGAACTTGCTGCATTTTTCATAGCGCGAACGCCTTCGGCGACGGCTTCAATCGGGGTGCCGAGAGATTTGTACATTTCGCGGACGCCGACAATACCGATTTCTTCGATCGGAGTAATGTCGCCAGCTACGATTCCGTAGGTAATCAAACGCAGGTAGTAGTCCATGTCGCGCAAGCAAGTTGCGGTCATTTCTTCGCCGTAAGCGTTGCCGCCGGGAGAAACAATATCAGGGCGCTTTTGGAAAAGTTGGTCGCCGGCTTGCTTGACGATACGTTCGCGGGATTCGCTCAAAATTTGGGCGATGCGGACGCGGCGTTCACCAGAGGTGACGAAGCTCTTGATCCGATCTAATTCACCTGGGCTCAAGTAGCGAGCTTCGGCGTCTGCGTTGACGATTGATTTGGTGACGATACTCATCTTGTGTGTACCCGCTGGATATTTTGCTATACGAACTGCTCCGCGCTGAGCTAGCGACGGCGGGCGCTTTCATCCCGTACCTTTCATGCTCAAGGAGGAGCTTTGACGGGGAAGACCGGACTTGCCTTTTTTGCCAGCAACTGTTGAAGTTGTTGGCGGGCGTCTGCCTTCGGTGTTTGACGGCGCTGGTTCTTCACGCCGGTGCGCTTGTGAGTGCCCGCACTAAGCCTGTCGCTTACAATACCACAAATGACTGATGCGATCTTTAATCTACGATCGAGATTGCAGCAGGCCACTTAGTGGCGATCGAGTGACTATCGGGCAGTTAGTAAGGATATTGCTCCTCTGACACAACTACCTCTCGCAAGTATTTTGAGGCATTATGTTCACATTCTGAGTGTTACTGTAATAGTTTGTAACATTCCTTTTCATATTTGGGCCCTCGCTAGGGTGTTCTGCGTTAAAATTTCACAGTTAAAAAATTGCTAAAATTATTTTGTAGCAAGGGTTACAGGCTATCTATTCTGCGCGAGGCATTTGGGGCGGGCGACGGAGCGAGGATCAAAGACTTTTCCCTGAGAGGGAGACAAGCGGGAGATGGGGGAGACAGGCGGGAGAGAGGTGGGGAGAGGTGCGATCGTCTCACATCTTGCACCATTCTGAATAAGTCTGGGACTGGCGGGATCTCCTGGCCAACCCCTACTACCCACAAGAACACTCACTCTTTGTGTTTGTGCAACAGGTCAGAAAGCCTGTTATCGATCATGGTGCAAGATATCAGAATCATCGGAAATCGTAACTTTCGAGCTTGTAGCTAGATTTGACTCTCACTTTTAATCTGGTGCGCCGTGAAAAGAAATCTATCAGCCCTTAAAAAAGCTTTGCAGTTTGGGATTAGCGGTGCTGTCGGCGGTTTCGTCGGCAATCTAATCACCGAACCTTTCATGCAGCGACTCACTGGTTCGGCATCTTTTTCTGACAGTGTATTCTCCACAGCTCGATGGTTTGGGTTAGTAGGCGGTGGCATTGCTACTGCTATCATGTTCGGCTATTATTACTATATCAAAGGCAAGCCTCAAATTAAACAGGCTTTAAAAAATGGCGGATTGTTTGGTTTAATTGCGGGGGCCATTTCTGGGGCGATCGCCGAAGGTATTTATAGCGGGATTGGCGACGGAGAAAACGAATTATTGCGAGTAATTTGCTGGGGAATAGCTGGCAGTTTGTTAGGACTGGGACTTGCACAGCGGATTCCCAACTTAGGAGCGCTTCGCGGCACGGGAGGCGGCGGTGTTGGGGGTGTGTTGGGCGGCTGTTTGTTTATTATGTTTGCTTACAATTTATCCGGTACTGCGGGCCGTTTAGCTGGCTGTGCTGCGATCGGTTTTTGGATTGGCATCATGTTGGTTGTAGCTGAAACTTTGTTCAACAAAGCTTGGCTAGTAATTAGTTACGATACCGGAGCAAATCGCACTCTCACTCTGGGCTCGGAACCGGTGACTTTTGGCAGTGATGAAAATTTGTCTATTATCTGCATTCCTAATGTTTCGCCCTTAGCGATGCGGTTTCAATTAGAAGCAGGTCAAATTGTTTGCGAGAATGTTGATAGCGGGGCGGTGAGTTATTTGCGATCGGGCGACCAAAAGAAAATCGGCAACTGTACAATTACAGTAGGAAACTCTGACTTGCCAGCCCCAACACCGGCAAATATTCCACCTACCTTTATATCAGATCAGCCCGCAGTAAATTCTTTTACCAGCAGCCAATTTTCTCTGAAATTAGGCAGTCGAGTTATTCCTCTGAGTGCGGGAACTCAACTATTCACCTCTGACATACCGAGTTTAACAGCCGCAGCATCTAACGGTCTTGTAGCTATAGTCACTTCTCGATCGAGAAACGAGCTTTCGTTAGGATTGACCAATTTGTGCGATCGCGCTTGGTGGGCTACAGACATTCAAGGAGATATAAAAATGGTAGAACCTGAAACTACCCTGACTTTGGCCTTGGGAACTAAAATCGAATTCGGTGAAATTGACGGTGAGATTGTGTAAGTAAGCGAGTACAAACTGAGATATTGCACCATTGTCAATAAGTCTTTCATGGGCGGGCAGGATGCCCACCCCACAAGAAAATTTCCTCTTTGTGGAACGGGCATCTTGCCCGTTATTAACGGGATCTCCGGCCCACCCATAAGAAAATTTACTTTTTGTGGAACGGGCATCTTGCCCGTTATTAACAATAATTCAAGCAGAACTGCCACTAACTCCAGTAATTACCGCCGCACCAATCAAATGAGCTAAACGCAAAGCTTCAGGAACTTTCCCAGTATCTGTCAAACACTGAAGCACCAGCGCAATTACTTCGGGTTTTTCGCCGCAAACTTGAAAAAAGAAAGGTTCAAAAGCGTGGATTTTCCCAGCGCGACGCAACAATTCTAAACGGTATTCCGAGTCTGGCAAATGGCCGAGGGCTTTTTCAATAGCAGCTAAATCTGGTTGGCGACGCATGACAGCAACGCAAGGAATTTGCAGCCGCGATGCTAACTCGGGAAGGTCAATAATATTGAAGCCACCGAAAGCAATTCCGTCTAGCAAAACGAGATGCAATTGCGGCAGAAATTTGCCTCCGAGAAGTAGCCCAGAAATAGCATCCGTGGCATCTAATCCGTCTGGGAGGACTTGTCCCCACACCATTCCTTCAAATCGAGTTCCCCCGCAGACTATGCCCGCGATCGACACCATGCTGCCGCTTGTACGAGAAAACGGAGCGTCATCAAAGCCAATAACCTTAATTGTGCGATCGAGCCTCAGCAAATCTGCCAGTTTCAAAATATGGAGTTCCCTAAACTAAAGTTTTTGAGATTAATTTGACTTTTACATACTATCATAGACGTTAGACCTCTTGCCTAAATTTTTGATTGATAAATCAACCGCAGATGCAAGGCATATCAACACAGATCAACGCAGATAATTTCATGATTGGAAAGCTGGGGAATGCAAGAGGTCTGTTAAAGACATCATAACAAAAAAGGTTTTAGACAATTGTTAAAAAAATACGTAGCAGCGATCGACCAAGGAACCACCAGCACCAGATTTATCGTATTCGATCGCCTGGGACAGATAATTTGCAGCAACCAACAAGAGCACCAGCAGATTTATCCACAACCGGGATGGGTTGAACACAATCCTGATGAAATTTGGCAGCGCACCCAAAGCGTGATTAAAAATGCCCTCGAAATCGGCAATATCGACCCCAAAGATATTGCTGCCCTCGGCATTACCAACCAGCGCGAAACTACAATTGTTTGGGACAGAAAAACTGGCAAACCTTACGGAAATGCGATTGTTTGGCAAGATACCCGCACTCGCTTTCTGTGCGATAATTTAGCGGAAATTGAGGGCAAAAATCGATTTCGAGAACGATGCGGTTTGCCGCTAGCAACTTATTTTAGCGGGCCGAAAATCAAGTGGATGCTGGACAATATTGCAGGATTGCGGGAAGCGGCAATTCGAGGTGATGCGATTTTTGGCAATGTCGATGCTTTTCTAATTTGGCACCTGACAGGCGGCGCGCACGTTACCGATGTTACCAATGCCAGCCGCACAATGTTGATGGATTTGCAAACCCTCGATTGGGATGCTGAAACTTTGGCAATAATGGGAATTCCCCGCCAGATGCTGCCAGAAATTCGCCCTTCGAGTCACATTTTTGGTACTGCAAAAGGATTGTTAGATGGTGTTCCAATTGCTGCTGCTTTGGGCGATCAGCAGGCGGCTCTGGTTGGGCAAACTTGTTTCAATGTTGGGGAGGCGAAAAATACTTACGGTACGGGCTGTTTTATGCTGCTGAATACTGGTGAGGCGATCGTCCCTTCAAAGCAAGGATTACTAACAACAGTTGCCTACAAGATGGGGGAATCGCCCGCTGTGTATGCTCTCGAAGGCAGTATTGCGATCGCCGGAGCATTAGTGCAGTGGCTGCGGGACAATTTGGGCATCATCAACACATCTGCGGAAGTAGAAACATTAGCAAATACAGTCGAAGATAGCGGCGGAGTTTACATTGTGCCGGCTTTTTCTGGACTCTACGCGCCCTATTGGAAAGACAGCGCGCGGGGAGTAATTGCAGGTTTAACTCGCTACGTGACTAAGGCACACATTGCCCGCGCAGTATTGGAAGCGACAGCGTGGCAAACGCGGGAAGTATTGGATGCAATGAATCAGGATTCTGGTGTGCAGCTTTTGTCTTTAAAAGTAGACGGTGGGATGGTGGGAAATCACACGCTGATGCAGTTTCAGAGCGATGTTTTGGGAGTGCCTGTGGTGCGGCCTGTGGTAGCGGAAACTACTGCACTGGGGGCGGCTTATGCGGCTGGTTTGGCGGTGGGTTTTTGGAGTAAACTAGCAGAATTGCGGGATAATTGGGCGGTGGATTGTACTTGGGAACCCGAAATGCCGATCGCACTTCGCGAGCAAAAATATCGCTTTTGGAAAAAAGCAGTTTCCCGCACCTTCGATTGGGAAGAATGAATATAAAGCCTTTAGGGGCGGGCTAGGAGCAGCGCCCCACAAGTAGATTAAAAATTCACTCTTTGTGGAACAGGCATCTTGCCTGTTCCGGCTATGTATTTAGTGATATCATCAAGTCAACCACTATTTTTCAACCTGCCAATAGATGATTTCGCTAAATAACTTTAAAAAAATCCTCGCCGCCGTTTTATTAATACTGATGCTAACATTTGTAGAAATCGCCACTACTTCCCAAATGGCGATCGCAGATACAGCCACAAATCCCGCAACCGCAGCCGAAGTATTCAGCACCAACTGTGCCGGCTGTCACATCAACGGCGGCAACATTATCAGGCGCGGCAAAAACTTGAAACAAAAAGCCTTAAAAAAATACGGCATGGATTCCATCGCCAATATTTCCAACCTAGTAACCAACGGTAAAGGAATTATGCCCGCTTACAAAGATCGTTTGTCAGAACAACAAATTATCGATGTTTCAGCCTACGTGCTATCCCAAGCCGAAACCGATTGGAAATAGAACCTCGGTAGATTATTTATAGCTTAGGCAATCTTGCCACAGACATCAGATATTTCTTGATCGCAGGTTGAAGCGCGAACAGAGTTTCACTTTCGGCTTGGACTGTTTCAATTAGCGATCGCCTTAAAAGCGATTCCAGCGCCCTCAGCAATTCTGAACCTTGCTCTTGCTGAATATCTGAGTAGAAATTTTCAATATCAACAGGTTTGACTTCTTTCGCCATAGAGTATAATAGTTCGATTTCTAATGCTGATAAGCGATTAAACTGCCGAGATAACGTATCGCTATAATCTCCCAGAAACAGCCCATTTCTTAAAAAATTAGCAATGCTGCCGCCAAACATATCCTTAATAGTTGTTGTTACTATTTTTAACGCCAAAGGATTGCCGCTGTAGGTCTCTATCAGTTCCGAGTATTCACCTTCTTCAGACAAACCCTTGTTTTTAAGGATTTCCACAGCCGCCTCTCCCAAACCTCCCAATTTTAATGACCGTACAGATTGATTATCACCTTCTAACGCTGCAATTTCTTTAGGTTTTTCGCAGCTAGTCAACAGCAAGCAACTTTGATGCTGCGATTTTCCTACTTGTTTCAGAAATTCCCCATATACTTGATATCCTTCTCGATAATTTCCTGTTAACTGCTGAGTGCTGAAAATAGCTTCCCACTCATCTAAGATTATTAGGCAGCGACGCTTTTGTAAACACTGAATCAGCCGCTGGATACCATCAGCGATGATTGTCGGTTCTATTCCATTGGTGGAAGCGATTAGGTGATCCAGGGAAATTTCAAGCTGCGATATCGCAGCTTGAAAAATCTTTTTATCCTGAGTAATTAACTGCAATTTATTTAAATCGTTTGGCGGTTGATCTGATAAAAATTCGATTAAATTTACCAGAGTATCTGCCAACAGAGGTGCATGACTGAGGTTGAGCCAAATCAAGCACTCAAACTGGTGTTTAATCATATCTGTTAGCTTAGATGCTAAAGCAGTTTTGCCAATGCCCCCCATACCCAATATAGTAACTAAGCGACAGTTTTCATGTAAAATCCATTGCTCTAAGTTAGCAAGTTCTGTTGTACGCCCGTAGAAAATAGACGTATCCACCGCCAGCCCCCATTCAGTTCGATTTTCGATGCGAGTTTGGGTATAATTTATGAATTTAGAATGGAACGTTTCTCCATGAATCTTTTGTTTATAACCAAATATTTCTAGCATAGTTGGGATTTCTTTCCAGTCTTTCGGGTGTTGCAGCGTCAAAACTTCTATGTAGCGATACAGCCCTCTCGATAAGTCTACTCTAATACCCGCACAGTCGCGATGGAGTGCGGCGGCAATTTCCGGCGGACTATAATTGCAAAGCAATCCTCGCAGGTAAGTTTTTTCTAAAGGAGTGAGTCGCTGCTTTCCACTGCTAGCGTACTCTTGCTTGGCTGCTGTCAAGTCTGCATATAACTGTTCGAGATTCCACCAAGCCGCAGCCTCTATAAACTTTGGTTCTGGTATTTGTAAGGGTTTATTTGGAGGTGTCATGTATATTCACAAGCAGAAGCACACTCATAATTATTTATGATTTTACCAGATTAAGGATCTAACTTATTAAGTATTTTTACTGGCTTGTGAGGATATTTTAGATACGTTATAAAATTTATTGTAAATAAAGCCTATCCCTGTGTTGGTGTACTTCTCACAAAAATACCTAATAAAAATACTAATAGCTGTTAGGTAACTTATCAGTCTTGAGTATTTTATAAATGTAGAGAGCAGGATTTTATAACTCCTGCTATCAGAAAAGTTAAGAGGACAGTTTAAATGGCATCAGTTCAACTGACAAATCGGCTAACTGCAACAGACAACAATCTCTTTACTCCCAACCAGAACGATGCTGCTGGTGCAACAACTCCCTTTAAAGATTACATCTTAGAAGTACAGTTAGTTAATCAGCCAATATCAATCAATCTTTTTAAAGATCTGAGCGCTAGCTACGACCCTTACGTGGAAGTCTTTCAGATACCCAAAGGCAGCAAGGGTGCGAATCTCGATCAGACGGGTACTTTTGTGGCTCGGAATGATGATGAGATCCCCACCGTCATCCTGAACTCAAAAATACCGAGTCCTAGTACCGACTACTTCAATGGTGCTTCTGACCCGCTTACAAGTGTGCCTGGTGTGGACTATTTACTCCGCGTGACTAGCTTTAGTGCGTTAACATCAACTCCTCAGCCTTTCACATTACAGGTTTCAACTCCCAATGGCAATGTCGCCTTGAAAGACCCCGTAACAGGTGGGACTTTAGATGCAGCAGGCAACATCATCCGGGGCCTTCCCGGTGACCCTCTAACAGGCGATCTTCCCGTCCGGCGTTTCTTTGACAAGCAGGCAGGATCGCATTTTTATACCACAGACCCGTCAGAGAAAGCTGACCGACTAAACAACCCTGCTCGTTACCAGAGTGAAGGCGATGACTTTATCGCTCCAGCCAACGGTAACGCAAAGGTTCAACGCTTCTTCAATACCGCATCAGGAACCTATTTCTATACGAATAAACCTACTGACATACAGTTTATTCGCGACAACTTACCCCAGTTTCGTGCTGAGGGGGAGGTTTTCAATTCATATAACACGGCAGTTTCGGGTGCAATACCCGTCTATCGTTTTACCAACCTGTCGAGGGAACGGGAAAATTCGCAAAATATTACACACTTTTTCACCTCAAGCCAAGCGGATCGGCGGGATGTACAGATGAGGTCAGATTTCCGGGATGAGGGCGTTGCTTTTTATGCTCTTCCCCCCGCTTAAGCAGGCAGTGGGATTATAGGTTTAAAATGAGTAGTAGGGTGCGCCGCACGCACCCTACTTTTTTATCTATCAAACTTCTGGGTAACAAGCGATATTTTGGTCGTCCTATGAACAATCTCAGTGCAAAACCTTCTTTTTTCAAGGCTTTAACAATCATTAGCTTGTGCTTGTATCTAACCTTAACTCTCAGCGCGCCCGCTTTGGCTTCGATTCACAAATATCCAGAAACTGCCAAAACAGTAATGTTTCGTTCCGTACAAAGCCTGCGCGATACTGATGACAAAGCGTGGCAAGTGGTTTTGTACAAGCGAGTAAAGTCGGGAGTAGTAAACTCTTTTAATCTGAGATTGGTAGGGTTTCCCGGAACAGAATTGCAGCACCCTGTGCCGCTGAATGTGGCTGCGGGAAGTCGCGCAATGGGCATGGCTAATGATATTTGGAGCGAGTCGGATTTGCCGATTAATGTCGGAGAATACGATTTTAAATCAATCATTACACAAGTCGAAAGTAATCAGCCTTTGCGGTTGAACTTGCCTGTGAAAGGTGAAAAAAAAGCTGCGTTGCTGGTTCCTCCTTTTGCTGTCAGAGAATGGCGGCTGTTGTTAGAGAGAAACTAAATATACTAATTTAAGCGCACTCTACATTTAAAATCGATACAATTTCCAATGTCACAAATCATTAGGTTTAAATTATGCCTTAAGGTAGATTTAACCTACTTGAAGAATAATACAGGAGGGCAAAAACTAAATAGATCAATTTAATCGCACTATACATTTAAAATCGCTCAAGTTTCAGGGATGTATTAAAAATAACTTTATTTACATAGACCTTAAGGTAGATTTAACCTATTTGAAGGGTAATTATGAAACAAACTAAAATCTGAGTTAGTCGGTTGACAAGACTCCAGTGTTTTAACGTGCGCGTCTTCAGGGTGAATCTAGTATGACTTTAATCAGTAAAATTGTCCGAAAAGCTTTGGCAACAGGTTACTTAACGGTTGAGGCTGAAGAACAGTTGCGACAGCAGTTGCAGATGACTAAGTACGGTTTAGAAGATTTTGAGGCTTTTATTAATTTGCAAAAAGAGGTGATGGAAGGTAGGGTGAAGCAGCAAGCTTTGGAATTGTTGCGATCGCGCAAATGTTCTGCCACGGCTTGAATCCCGTTCGATCGCGCTTTTGGATAGAATAAGGTCGATCGGCCTTCCTATGTCGATCGGCCTTTCGGGCGCGTGCTCTCGGGCCCACCCCACAAGAAAATTCACTCTTTGTGGAACAGCCCGGAAAGCCTGTTCATAAAAAATCCCCACAAATCTGTTCTCAAACTAACAATTAGAAAAGATTATGTACATTTTACCTTGACAAAACTCCAATAATCCGCAATAATAGTAGATTGTCTGTCTAAATCCGGCTCGGATCAGGTTAAGACATTCCAAAAGCTGGAGAGCAGTCAGCCGTCAAAAGTCCACAACGACCAATGACCAATGACTCATCAGCTACCTGTACGGCAATCTCAACAACCATCCCATGACTTACGCAATCATTGAAACCGGCGGCAAACAATTTCGAGTAGAACCAGGCCGCTTCTACGACATCGAACTGCTTCACGTTGAAGCGGAATCCAAAGTCACCATTGACAAAGTATTTCTGATCCAGCACGAAGACGACGTTCACATCGGCCAGCCTTTACTAGAAAATGCGACTGTAGAAGGAACCGTGCTCCGGCATTTCCGGGGCCGCAAAGTCCTCGTCTACAAGATGAAGCCGAAAAAGAAAACTCGGAAGAAAAAAGGACACCGCCAAGAAACAACTCGGTTTATGATTGACTCTATTACAGTCAATGGTGTTGTTTTGGCAGCGAGAGACTTAACTCAAGAAGTTGTTGAAGCTCCCCAAACTGGCGAAATTGAATCAGAATAAACAATAAGTAAATAAAGTTGAGGACATTATGGCCCATAAGAAAGGTACAGGCAGCACACGTAACGGACGCGATTCTAATTCCCAGCGTCTGGGTGTCAAAAAGTACGGCGGTCAAGTTGTCAGAGCTGGCAACATTTTGATTCGTCAACGCGGGACGAAGGTTCACCCTGGTAATAATGTCGGTATCGGCAGAGATGATACTTTGTTTGCCATGATTGATGGTGTTGTGACTTTTGAAAGAAAGGGCAAAACTCGCAAGAAACTTAGCGTTTATCCTGTGGTTGCAACTGTGGTTGCACCTGTGGCTGAAGCTGTCGCAGTTTAATTTTATGCGTTCCTGGGTTTTGCCTGGGAACGCATAAAATTGGGCGGTTTCAACCGCCGTTTTATCTAACCTCCTCCGACAATTGTGACAACTTCTAGGATGTCGCCCTCTTGTATTTGTGTGGTTTCCCAAAATTGTTTGTGCAGGATTTCGCCGTTGTACTCCACAGCTATTAAGCGCGGGTTTAATCCTAGCTGTTCTAGTAATTTTGGTAACGGTGTGTCGATCGCACAATTGCGTTTTTCTCCGTTAACTTGCAGCGCAATTTGATTTGTCATCATTCAAATATTATCAGTTTTTAGAGCTGCCTCGGTACAAAAATTATATTTCAATACGCTTGAAATGAAAAGACTCGCCGGTTTCAACCGCCAGAAAGTCAGACAAAACCCGAACTCAGACGGGTTATATCGGTATACGAAACCCGCCCGAAAAATCGCTAATCAACTGAGCCAATAAACCTAGCTTTTCCGTGCAAAGCTTTCTGAGCTTTCAGATTCTGCATCCGAATCAACTGCGAGATGAAAAACTGCGTGACTAAAGTAGGTTGTTCTGCTTCCATAATCGATCGTACTGCGGCAACCCTTTGAGCTCCGGCATTCAATACTTCATCGAGGTTGTTGATATCAATTGAGCCGATCGCAAACCACGGAATCGGCGACTTATCAGCAGCATACCGCACATAGTCCAAACCCGCCGCCTGTTTATCAGGTTTAGTAGGAGTGGAGTAAACCGGCCCAACTCCAATATAGTCGGCTCCCGCATCAACAGCTCGCTGCATTTCCTCGCCATTCGTAGTCGAACAACCGATGATGCGTCCCGGGCCGAGCAACTTGCGCGCTTCCGCCACAGGCAAATCTCCCTGTCCTAAGTGTACGCCGTCGGCATCCGCTGCGATCGCAAAATCCACGCGATCGTTGACAATCAGCAAAGCATCGTAGCGGTGACAAAGTTCGCACAACTGGCGCGCGTTAGCCAACTTTACGCCGTCGTCTGAGCTTTTGTCGCGGTACTGCACCAAAGTCAGTCCGCCTTGCAAAGCAGCTTCCACCACTCCCATCAAGTTGTCTCTCGGCGAAGTTACAAGGTATAACTGCGATCGAAGTAACTGCTGGTAGCGCCGGTAAGCCAGCAAATTGCTTTCGAGAGTATAAACCCGATAGCGCATCTGCTTAAAAGCCGCGCCCATATTCTGATCGTAAATTTTGCCATACTCTTCAAGTACCCGCAGAGCTTCTTCCACCCGACAGAAATTCGCCTCCAGTAGCTGCTGAATGCTCGAACGCTGCTCTTCCTGCGGGTGAGTCAACTCCGTACCCGGATCAGCCGGCGTATCCCTAGCACTTCGCAATTCAGCGACGTGCCAAGCAGCCAATTCCTGGCGCAGTTGCTTGCACTCTCCAGCCAAATCGGCGCTGTTAAGACCAAACCTGCACCATTCTTCAATAATTCTCAACCCTTCGCGCGATCGATCTAAATTTGCATCTAAAATCCGACAGAGGGCTGGCTGTGCCGGTAAAGTTCTGTTTTGTTTATCGGTCATCAGAAGCACCTTAGTTATAGTTAATCCCACCCGTCAAACCGCTACATTGTCCCACGCCGTCAAGATTGTGGCAAAGCAGGCGGCTTAATTTTGGCATAAACCAATGTAAATTAGACAATAATTTTTTAAGTTTTATTGAATTTGATGAAAAAAAAGCATAATAGATCAAACTTGATGAGAGTGGAATCGTTAAACTGCATACCACACTTCGGAGGAGAGCCGTGAGGTTAGCAGAACAACACAAAAGATTAACAGAAGAAAACCCCAGCAGGCGGGTGAAATCAAAGTTCGATCGCAAAAACCGGACACCGAACTCGGGAAGCGGAACTCGGATCGCAAATCAGTGGGGTTTATTTATGCTCCTAAATTCTCAATATAGCGAGTGCAAAGAAAAAAAATCGCAAAAATTTTGTTTGAGTTCTTGCCTTCTACTCGTCTTTGCGATGACCGCTCTTTGCAACCATCAACCGTCAGTTATCGCTGCCGGGATACCCGGAGTGCAGCTACTTTCTCAGACGCCGCAGAGCGACATTAACATACTCTACGTCAGCTCGACTGGTGGCAGCGACACGGGGGGCAACGGCAGCGATCAAGCTCCGTTTAAAACCCTTACCTACGCTTTAAGCGTGGCCCCGCCCAAAACAGCGATTTTGCTAGCACCCGGTACTTACAGCGAGCAAACCGGCGAAAAATTTCCATTAATGTTAAGGCCCAGCGTGACAGTTCAGGGAAATCCCAACACTCGCGGTCAGAATATTGTCATCAAAGGCGGAGGATACTTTATCAGTCCGACTTCGGCGGGTCAAAATATTGCGATTTTAGGCGCAGATGGGGCGGGACTCAGCGGGGTGACGGTGACGAATACCAACTATCGCGGTTACGCTTTGTGGATCGAATCGAGTTCTCCGACGGTTGTCAACAATACTTTTTCTGGCAGCACTCACGACGGCATTTCGGTAGTGGGTACTTCCAGGCCGACGATTGGCGGGAATGTTTTCTCGAAAAATGGAGCTAACGGCATTACTATTTTTGGCAGTTCCCAGCCGGAAGTTCGAGATAATGTGTTTGAAAACACGGGATTTGGGGTGAATGTAGCGCAGAACGCGAAGCCTCTGCTCATCGGTAACAAAATTACTCGCAATAAAGATGGCGTGGTGGTGCAAGCTGATGCTAGACCTGTGCTGCGTAACAATTATATCGAGAGTAATCGGCGGGACGGAATTGTGGCGATATCGAGATCTCTGCCGGATTTGGGAACTGCTGCCGAACCGGGGGGCAATGTTATTCGCAACAACGGTCAGTACGATGTGAACAATGCGGCCAAAGGTCAAGTAATCCCAGCTTACGGCAATCAATTGTTGAGCAGCCGGACTACGGGATCGGTTGATGTGGCGGGAACTTTTACCCCTGGGGCAATGGGGGAAAGTGCTTTGCAGCTAACGATTGATCGACCTCCCAGCATCGGTGGCCCAGACACTTCTCTCCCTGCTTACACTCCCGGGCGGCTAAGTCCCAGAGTTCAAAGAGCGCCACTGCCCCCACCGGCGCCAGTTTCCAGGCAACCGGTGCAAAATCGACCCGCACCGCGAAGCGCTCAGTTGCAGCAAGAGCTTTCTCCGAGGACTGCCGCTGCTTCAGCGGTAGTCCCAGGGGTCATCGCAATTCCCGTGCCCGATCCGAATTCTCGATCGGTTTCGGAAATTTCGGTACAGCAACCAATGATTTCTCCCAATTTTGATAGTTCGAGTTCGGTTTCTTCCGAGGGTAGATTGCCGGTTCCGGGCCGCAACATTCCGATCGGAAGGGGCGGCTATGTACCTGCTGCTTTAGGGGGGAATTCTTTGCCCGATGCCACGGATAATTCGCCGTCATTCGATCGAGCTTCCGCTTTGGGTTTGCGCTATCGAGTTGTGGTGGATACTGACAGGCCGGGCGATCGACAAAAAATGCAAGCCCTGGTTCCGGGTGCTTTTCGCTCTTTTTCCAGCGGGCGACCTGTGATGCAAGCCGGTGCTTTTCGGGAACGCGAAAAAGCTGAGGAATTGCTACAAATGCTCAGCGCTAACGGTTGGAATGCTCGAATTGAAGATATCAAATGAAATGGTCATTAGTCATTAGTCCTTAGTCCTTAGTCATTAGTCCTTAGACCTCTTTCAAAAATAACTAGGACGGGCAAGATGCCCGTTCCAAAAGAAAAAATGTTTTTTGTGGAACGGGCATCTTGCCCGTTCCAAAATTTTATTAAAAGGACTTTTGCAAGAGGTCTATTAGTTTATCAACTGTCCACTATAGCAATCCTAAATCATTCAGATAAATTTGTAGGGGTAGTGCCCCCGTGCCTACCCCCTATCTATCGGGGCAACCACGGGGGGATTGCTACAATAATTACGCAAATCATTTAGGATTGCTATATCAACTATCAACTGTCAACAACAAAATTTTAGGGCCTAGCATATCGGATGCCAGACCCTAAAAACTTTGTAAATTAAGTTGATTCAAGTGGATTTTTAGCTATGCTGAGTTTCAGCAAACTACAACTAAGGTGGACTTTTTTGCAACTACTCTGCGGACGAGCTAGCTATCAGCGGAGTCTATTCAGACTTCTGTGTTTGACTGTTGTGCGATCGCAACTTTCAATTAATCCAATAGCCTCAAGCTATTTAACAAATCTCTATCGCAATGTCAACCTTTCTTTGCTAATAAGCTACACGGTTCAGGCGTTGCCTGCGAACTAGAGCCGATCGGGACAAATACTCTAATTCCAAATTTTTTATCCAAGTTTTTTGTGCTTCTTGGTTTTGCCCCTCATGTTTTTAAGTTAACACCAACTGCGCGCATAAAAACACTTTGTTTACCAAACTTGACACTTTTTGATGTGAAGAAATACTTCCAAAAGCGATTATTAACAATTTGTACGATCGCCCGATACCGCAACGTGCATAGCCGGCACTTTTCGCTTGCTGTCAACGCAGCAGAGCTTCCCAAGTTGCGCGGCCGACAATGCCGTCTGCTGGCAGTTGATATTGTCGCTGAGCCGCCTTGACAGCAGCTTGAGTTTCCGGGCCGAACACGCCGTCAGCACTCACCCGCAAAAATCCCTTGGCCCGCAGCCGCTCTTGCAAATCTCTGACTGCCACCCCCCGCATTCGTCTTCTCAAAACCGGAAAATTAGTTGGCTGCACTTGGGGGTTAATCTCTGAGTTATCGGCAGTTGCCGGAGCGTTGGCGATCGGGTTTTCGATCGCGCTCGGATCTGCTGGAAACAGCCGGTTCCAAGTATCTTGACCGACTATGGCGTCGGGAGCCAGGCCTGCTGCTTCCTGGAACTGAGACACAGCTCTAGCAGTGCTTTGCGAGAAAATCCCGTCTACAGTGTCAGCGTAAAAGCCCAATAATTTAAGAGCAGCTTGGAGTTCGCTCACTTCTGAGCCGCGGCTGCCCAATTTGAGCGTGGGGCGGACGATCGCACCTGTTTGAGCGATCGGGCTGTTGCTGTTACTCTGTTCGGAGGTAGGTAGCTGTGCAGCAGCAGGAGTAGGGGCGATCGATCCCATTACCAATAAACCGCACAAACTCCAGCCGAAGAGCAAACTCGGAACCTCGCGGGCTTCATTCCAGCTTGCTGTCAAGTTTTGGGACATTGGGAATTCGACCTCTGCAAAACTGGTAGCGATCGTACATCAAATCTGGAAAAATTGGGAATTTCGGCAACGAGCAATGTACGGGATGTAACGGATGGATGTTAAGCAAAGAAGTCAAGCGTGAAGTTCGGCAACGGATTGGCAAGGGCGAATTTAACTCACATCTTGCACCATTCTCTCTTAACAGGCTCTCCGGCCTGTTCCACAAAGAGTAGATTTTCTTGTGGAACGGGCATCTTGCCCGTTCATAAAAGGCTTATTGACAATGGTGCAACATCTCAGATTTAACGGATGGGTTTTGAGCGAACAAGTCAAGCGTGAAGATTTTCTCCCTCTTTCACTCTCCCCCTCTCCCCCTCTCCCCTTCTCCCCCTCTCCCCTTCTCCCACTCTCCCACTCTCCCACTCTCCCCCTCTTTCACTCTCCCCCTCTCCCCCTCTCCCCCTCTCCCACTCTCCCACTCTCCCCCTCTCCCTCCTCCCCCTCTCCCTCCTCCCCTTCCCTTTCCTAAAAATAATTTATCCCCTGAAATAGCTGCAATTGGCAAAAAAACTGCTAGATTGCCCTACAGAAAACATTGAACCGCGTTCATTGGGCCCCAGCAACACCATGTCCGAATCCAGAACCGCCAGCCAAATAGACATCGGCAACGTCAACATCGGGAACTTCCAAGTCGGCAGCATCAGCGGCACCAAATACAACGATTTTAACGCCAACGGCCGCCCTGATCCCGGAGAAGTCCCCATTCCCAACTGGCAAATCTACCTCGACCTCAACAACAATGGCCAGCCAGAATTTAACGAACCTTCCACTTTTACAAACCCGCAAGGCAACTACATCTTCGCCAACCTGCCGCCGGGAACTTACCAAGTTAGGGAAGTCCAGCAGCCGAACTTTCGCCAAACTACCCCAAATCCCGCACCCATCACGATTACCAGCGGCACAAACGCTGGCAATATCAATTTTGGCAATAACTTTAACGCAGGGACGATCGCAGGCACAAAATTCAACGACATCAACAACAACAGCAGCCGAGATCCCGGGGAACAAGGGCTAGCTAACTGGCAAATTTACCTCGACCTCAACCGCAACAACAGGCTAGACGGCGACGAACCTGTTACTTTGACAAACGTTGAAGGCAATTACGCTTTTGTCAATATTCCTGCAGATACATATTTGGTGAGAGAAGTCCAACAACCGGGTTTTCTCCAAACCACACCTGACCCCGGCCCGGTTAACGTTACTTCCAACGCCACTGTCAACAACATCAATTTTGGCAATGTCTTTTTTGTCGGCAGCATCAGCGGTCTCAAGTTCAACGACCTCAATGCCAACAGCGTCAGAGACGCGACAGATCCGCCTCTGGCAAATTGGCCAATTTACCTCGACCTCAACAGCAACGGCAGCTTTGAACCGGGCGAACCCAACACCATCACAAACCCGCAAGGCAACTACACTTTTGCCAATGTTTCTCCCGGCCGATATTTGGTGAGGGAAGTCCAGCAACCGGGATGGGTACAGACTACGCCAAATCCAGGCCCGATCGACATCACCGGCAATACCAACGCTGTCGGCCTCAATTTCGGCAACAATTTCCCCACCGGCAGCATCAGCGGCTTCAAGTTCAACGACCTCAACGCTAACAGTATCAACGAACCGACGGAACCGAGAGTTGCCAACTGGCCGATTTACCTTGATTTCAACAACAACGGCAGTTTAGATCCGGGCGAACCTTCGACTTTAACCAACCCCGAAGGTAATTTCTCTTTTATCAATTTGCCTCAAGGAACTTATGTTGCTAGGGAAGTCCCGCAGCCCGGTTTTCGACAAACCACGCCAAATCCGACTCCAATCACCGTGGGCAACGGCACAAATGCCACTAATCTCAGCTTTGGCAACGTGTTGGTAACGGGTACGATCAGCGGTGTGAAATTTAACGATTTTAATGCCAATGGCCGCCTAGATCCCGGGGAACCGCCGATCGCCAATACTCAAATTTACATCGACCTCAACAATAACAGCAGTTTAGATCCGGGTGAAGCGAGTACATTAAGCGACCTTCAGGGCAATTACAGTTTCCGTAACGTTCCTGTAGGTAGTTATGTTGTCCGCGAAGTTCCGCCGCCGGGTTTTATTCAAACGACTCCGCCTGCGGTGGTTGTTGTCTCGGCAGAGATTGCGGCCAGCAGCATCGATTTGGTGACGGGAGATACTGAGGTTAGGTCGGCTAAATCCTTGAAGGACGAGGACGACCCGCTGACGAATGCCAGCAGCTATGCGGAACTGCAACCTGCGGGTAATATGGGGGCCTATAACTTGCTTTTGAGCGAGGGTCGTGATAGTTATCAAATTAGTAGTGAATTTTTGGCCGATCGACCTTTGGCGAATTTAGGTTATATTCCTAACTTTGGGCAACAGAATGTCGGTCTGGAGCCTAATTCACAAATCGGTGAATTTGTCAATAGAAATGAATTAATTAATGGGGCGATCGCTCACTCGGTTGTGCCGATGGGTGTAAGAGATTTCCCGGTGATTTAGGGTGACACAAAGCTCGATCGCCCCGAATCCCAAACCGCAGATAAAAATAAGGAAGAGATTAAAGGGCGATCGCGTGATACCCTATTGTTGGCAACCTCCAACGCATAGCCAGAGTTCCGGGAAGCCCAAAGCTGGCTTGTAGATCAGGAGCAAGATTCAGAGGCAGTATCATACCTGTTTTTAGGAATTATCAGACAATTCCCCAAGTGCGATCGCCCTCGTGGCCAGGTCGCTCAATTCACAGAGGTTCAGTGAATCTTAACGTTGTTCCAGCTCTAAACAGCAAGTGTCCACGGGCAGAAGAACTCAGGGCGCAAATCTTGAAGATATTGCGCTCAAATTGCCACAGCTATTCAAAACCTGATATAATCTCGTGCGACAAAGCTGGAGTAAGCCGGAGGTTAGATGAGGAACCTTTGAGCAACGTAGACGTATGTATGATTGAGTAGCGATCGTCAGTCGCTAGCAGCTAACTGCTGATTGACAAAGTGATACAGTAGCCTGTAGCTTACGTAGATTTAGGTGTGAAGGAAAAGAAAATCATGGCAAACGACGAAAGAATAGCTAGTCAGGTATTTCCTGTATTTCCCCCAGTAGTGCTAGATCCAACCATCAATTTTGGCAACGCTCCTGCGGGTATCCAGGGTATCAAGTTCAACGACCAGAACCGCAACGGCATTCGAGATGGAGGCGAACCGGGAATCGGCAACGTCCGAATCTTTATTGACGACAATAACAACGGCATTCTCGAGCCAGGTGAACCCTCGACGTTGACTAACGCCGGCGGAAACTTCGTATTTCCAGGCTTGCCTCCAGGCACTTATACTGTCACGGAAATCTCGCCACCCAATTTCAGCCCGACAACTGCCAACCCAGTCGTTGTCACCCTGGCGGGCAGGAATACCACAGTGTTCTTCGGTAATGCTACAGGTGGCGGTCAGATTATTGGCTGCAAATACCTCGACGTAGATAACGACGGCTTTCGAGACGGGAGTGAACCCCCGATGGAAAACGTCAGAATCTATATCGATGCCAACAACAACGGTCAGCTAGATGCAGGGGACACCAGTACCTTAACTGATAGAAACGGCGAGTACCGATTCACCAATTTGCAGGCAGGGCTGTACCGGATTCGGGAAGAGCGAGCCAACGGGCCGGGCACTGAACCTTTAGAAAAAGATTTTCCCCAAAGCACGCCCCCCGGCAGCATCTCCCTGCTTGACATTAACCTCGGCCAGGACGAAATCTGGGCCTGCGCTCAAGTGGGCAACACTCCCCTGTACGAAATCCCGATCTTCAAATTCCGGGACGACAACGCCAACAGCATACAAGACGCAGGCGAAGTTCCCCTCGCCGGCATCCCGTTCATCCTCGATTTGAACGAGAACGGCAGGACAGACGAGGACGAACCGCGACTGTTAACCGGCCCTGATGGTAGGGCTACCTTCAGAGATTTGAAAGCTGGCAGCTACTCAGTATTGGAAACCTTTGAAACACCCATACCCAACCAGCCGCCAATTGCAACTACCGAGAACCCGGTAGAAGTCACAGTCCCCGGGCCCGAATCGCGACAGCAGGGATCGCTGCCTTTCATAGTGGCAGATCCAACAGTTCCAGGCGGCCAGCGGATCGTTTCGGCGAACTTTCCGCCCCCGTTCCCGCCGATCAACCCGGAACCCGCAGTCTTCTTCACCCCGATTTCGGTAAATGAAGGTATCGGTGCTGTCGGGAATACGCGCCCCAACATCACGATCTTCAAATACAACGATCAGAACGCTAACGGTCGTTTCGAACCGGGCAACAGTCTACCGGAAGTGGGCATTCGCGGCATCACGGTCTACCTTGATGCCAACGACAACGGCGCTCTCGACACAGGGGAACAGTCCCTAGTAACTGATGCGAACGGGCGTGGTGCTTTCACCAACCTGGAACCGGGCAATTATGTGGTTCGGGAAGTGCCGCAACCTGGTTTTAGTGCTACTACTCCGGATCGGGTGCAGTTCGACCTCAGCAATCGAGATGCCAACGTCGTCTTTGGCAACACCCCCAACAGCCGGATCACTGGGTGCAAATTCCAAGACTTGAACGCCAACGGCTACCGAGACGGCTTTGAAACGCCGATCGCAGGGGTCACAATCTACCTCGACAGCAACGGTAACGACGCCCTTGATGCCGGAGAAGCAAGTACCGTTAGCGATCAGTTCGGCCGCTGGGAGTTTGGCAATTTGACCCCTGGTAATTACCGAGTCCGGGAAGTCACGCCTTCCAATTCTTTCCAAACTACTCAACCACTAGACATCGTTCTGGGCGCAAACCAAACCTTTAGTTGTGCTTTGGTGGGCAACGGCCAGTTCTTTAACTTGCGAGTTCCTAAATTCCGGGACGACAACCGCAACGGCCTTCCAGATCCGGGCGAGCCTCCTTTGGAGGGCATCCCGTTCACTTTGGATTTGAACAACAATGAGCGCTACGATGCTGCTACCGAGCCTCTGGTAAGGAGTGATGCCAGTGGTATTGCCCTGTTCACCAATTTACCTCCGGGCAACTACTCGGTATTGGAAGTTTTCAACGCTCCGGGCGTTCCCAACCCATTCCCGATTCCGACAGGGGATAACCCTGTGGAGTTCTCCGTGCCGGGGCCATCTACTTTTGTAACGCCGATCGTGCCGGCGCCAGAGCTAACTGATTTGAGCCTCGATCCATTGACTGGCGGCACGGGTGGGGTAACTGGTTCTAGCATCCCCAATGATCCGCTGAATAACCCCAGCCGTTCAGTGGCGGCTCTGGTACCGGACAACAGCGCCGATAACTTTATCGCAAATAAGACTGAAGGTGTTAGCAGCTTTGTTAACACCGACGAGTTGGTAAACTCGGCGAATTCGCTGATTGCAACATTTTTAGTAGAGAATGGTCTCGATGAATCATTGTTTGTTGCTCCTCCTAAGCCTCCTACGAATTCGCTGCTTTAATCTTAATTTGGGTTTCTAGTTTGAGACTCAGCAATTAGCAACTAGCTTGTTTAAACTGCACGTCAAATGATCTTTTGGCGTGCTTTTTGCTTTTGTGACAACTATAACAAGCGGTTTCGATCGCCCAAACTGTCTTTAGTCGTAGGGCACGATCGGCAAAAAGAACGATGTCCTACATCCAGAAAACCTTTATTTATGGAGGTAGAACGTAGAGAATTTTTTTATGCCAACCGAACAGAAGATTAATCCGGCTCAACATCAAGAACAGCAACCCGGTATTGAATCCCAAATGACCCCGCAACCCCAATCCTTCGCGGAGGGCTATCGCGGTAGCGACAAATTGCGCGGCAAAGTAGCCTTAATTACAGGCGGAGACAGCGGTATCGGGCGTGCAGTGGCTGTTGCATTTGCCAAAGAAGGCGCTAACGTGGTCATCAGCTATCTTAACGAAGATGATGATGCCAAAAAGACCAAAGAGGCGATCGAACAACAAGGCCGGCGCTGTATTGCGATCGCCGGCGACATCGGCGACGAAAACGTTTGTCAAAACCTTGTAGAACAAACAGTTAAAGAATTTGGTAGCCTCGACATCCTCGTCAACAACGCCGCCGAACAGCATCCCCAAGAAAGCATCGAAGACATCACAGCCGAACAATTAGAGCGCACCTTCCGCACCAACATTTTCTCAATGTTTTACCTCACAAAAGCCGCTCTCAAACACCTCAAAGAAGGAAGTGCAATTATCAACACTACCTCAGTCACCGCCTACAAAGGCAATCAACAATTGCTAGATTACTCCTCCACAAAAGGAGCAATTGTTGCCTTTACCCGCTCTTTGTCTCAAAGTTTAGCTGAGAAAGGAATTCGCGTTAACGGAGTAGCTCCCGGCCCGATTTGGACGCCTCTAATTCCTGCAACTTTCCCTGAAGAAAAAGTGGAGAAATTTGGTGCAGACACGGCATTGGGACGCGCCGGTCAACCCGATGAAGTTGCTCCCAGTTACGTGTTTTTAGCTTCAAAAGATTCGTCTTACATGACGGGTCAAATTTTGCATCCCAACGGCGGTTCTGTGATTAATGGCTAAAATCTTCTTGCTCGCAATGCTCGTAGGGGCGGGTTTTACCGAAAATCTGTGATGACATTCATAATATAAATAAACCCGCCCCCCACAACCAAAGAAGGAGGAGGGCGGGTTTATTTATCTCTTTAATTACCCGAAATATCTTTCGTGAAACCCGCCCCTACAAGTAATATATATTGTTTTTCACACAAAACAGTAATCCCGCCACCTGGGTAGCGGGATTGATAGGTTGCAGTTTAGCTAGTTTTGAACTCAGCTAGAGCTACAATTAGCTCGCTGCTGAATTAGCTCATGTTAGCCATTTCTTGCTGCATCGTGCTTTTGGCTGCTTTAAATTTAGTAGCCATTTGTTCCATTTGTGCTTCGCTCAGGTTGCGGCGAATTTGAGGGAACATATCGCCTTCTTCTTGCTTGACGTGATCCTGAACCGCTGTTTTGAGCTGTTTGATTTGAGCTTTGAAATCAGAAGAACTGGGGTTCATAGCCTTGATTTTGGCGAGCATTTGCTTCATTTCTGCTTGCTCGTCGTACAGTTCTTGGGTATCAGTGTAGTAGCTGCGAACTGCGGGATAAACAATTTGTTCTTCGGCTTCTGCGTGAACGCTGAGGTCTTTGTAAATTTGACCGAAGAATTCTTGCAATTTTTTCGGATCGTCGGTTTTTTCGATTTCCATAAATAGGGTATCGACTTTGCGGTGATCCATTGTGATGATTTCGACGATGTTCATCTCATCTTTGGTGCGGGTGACAGCACCGCCGATGATGCCGGTCATGGCTGCCATTGCATCTTGCACGCGAGCCCAAACGCCTTGGTCGGGGTCTTTGCCGGTCAGTTCGCGCACGCCTAAAATTTCGAGAACTCCTTTGAGTTGTTCTTGGTGAGCGCGGTTCTCAAAGTTAACGGTGTTGAGGGGGGTAATGGCTGCTTCGATGTCGGCGCCGACTACTTGAGCGGCTTTATGAATTAACAAGCCGGCCATTGTTTGTTGGTGTTTGAGCAGTTCGTGCTGACCGACTTTTTCAAACATTGTGAGTTCAGAACCTTTCATTAGTTTCTGAACTGCTTCGATCATTTTTGTGGTGGTTTCTTTGGGCTCGGATTGAATGCCATATTGGATGATGGTTGTTTCCAATACGCCCAAGTTTTTGCGATCGTCCTCAAGCATATCCCGGAAGCGCTGGGCTAGTTCGGAGTCGTTGCAGGAATTGATGAACAATTGCTCGTTGGCGATCAACAAGTTTTGCAGCGCTTTCATGTCTGCTAATTTAGTCGCGATCGCTTGACGCTTGGTATCTTCTAAGGTAGCTACCATCTGTCGTGTCTCCTCTGGATGTCTTTAGTGTTCTTATATTTCTTAATTTATTGAAATATTCTGATAACATCCTCTTTCTCCCGACTGATTCATTAATATCCCGCGCAACCTATTGACTTTTGAGCAAAAAAAGGGTAAGTACTTGAGACTGCTTGAAAAAAAGGGCTCTTCTGTACTTATCGCTGCTCAAATATTAGTTAAGTGTTGATAAGAATTGTGCTACCAGAATAAATTATGAAC